>JAEWMM010000001.1 GCA_023457175.1 Bacillota bacterium
TAGGAATACACCTTCCAGAGCAGATTATCCCTGCCCGCAACGGTCCAGTCGACGATGATATTGTCGCGACCGGCGTCCTCAATCGGCGCGAACGAGATAAAATCGATCTCGCCGCCCTCGCCGGGCAGCTGGTAGCGGCTTTTCCAAACGCCGTCCTGCTCGGCAAGAATGCTCATCCAGGAGGAGGTCAAGCCGTTGACGGTCAGCTCGTAAAAGACAATGGCCTCGTCGCGGCCATCCTTATCGAGGTCGTCCAGCACGCAGGCCGAGAGATTATCACCCCGGCGGGGGTATTTCAGCTTGAAGGCGTTGGTGCCGACCGCCAGCTCGACCGCATCGTAAATGGCCGACTGCTGCGCCGTCAGGCGCGGCGGCTCAAGCAGCTCGTTGACGCCGAGCTGCACCCCGCTACAGGCGCTTAACAGCAACAAAGATAAAATCAGCGCTAAAAGCCGCACCGGCATCACCTCCCCGTTTTATATTAATGTCCCGCTGAGAAGCTAAATAGATTGACAAGCAGATTTAGTCCTGTCAGGACGATACGGCGCGCGGTTGACGCCCGCTGGCCTTGGGTATAAGCAGGGCGAAAAAATCTGATATATCAATGTTGGAGCCGCCCGCCGCCGCCAGAAAAAGAGACGGCGCTTTAAGCTGTCGGTCTGCGGCTAAAGCGCATCGGCACGGCTCAAATCGCATTTTTCCATATTTAATTATTATACCACCAGATAGTGTCGTGTCAATCGCCAAGGCCGTATGAAGCGTTAACAAGCTGTGACATTTCTGTGATATCTCCGCGGCCGAATGACTATTTCAGGACAGGCAGGGCAAAGCTTTTGACACAGGGCTTTAAATCCGCGCATAATTATGGTAAAATAGCCGCGAATCAGCCGTTTTACCGGCAGATTGCTGGGCGATGCGGACGAGCTTGGGCGGGCTTATTCGTCGCCGCGCGCAGCGCGTCTGTTGCAAAACGGCTGCGCGGCGGCCATATAACCCTTTTGTGCGCAACGCTCTGCCGTCTGACGCACAGGCGCGATGCGCACGGCAGGGCTTACGGGGCCGCTCTTCGGCCTTTGCGCCGCAGAGCAGGCTGTTAAAATTCATTTATCGGAGGTAAAATAACCAGTATGAAGAAGCTGTTATTGCTCACTACAGGCGGTACCATCGCCTCCACCCCGTCGGACGACGGCCTGCGTCCAACCGCGCAGGGCACCAGCCTGCTGGAGCTGGGGGGCATACTGCCCTACGACGTGACGGTGCGCGACCTGCTCACGCTCGATTCTTCCAACATTCAGCCCGAGGAATGGCAGCTGATCGCCCGCACGGTGTTTGAACAGCGGGGCGATTTTGACGGCATCGTCATCACCCACGGCACCGATACAATGGCCTACACAGCCTCGATGCTCAGCTTTATGCTGCCGGGCATCGACCTGCCGGTTGTGCTCACCGGCAGCCAACTGCCGATTTTTCATCCGCTTTCCGACGCGCCGGACAATCTGCGCACCGCCTTTGCAATGGCGGTCAGCGACGTTCCGGGCGTTTTTGTGGCCTTTGACCGCAAGGTGCTGCTTGGCTGCCGCTCAGTCAAGGTGCGCACCACCGGCTTTGACGCCTTTGACAGCGTAAACCTGTCGCCGGTCGCGCAGGTCAGCTCGGACGGGCTGGTCATCAATACGGCGTTGCTGCCCGCACAAAACGGCCCCTGTACGCTGTCCGAGCAGGTGGACAGCCGCGTTGCGTTATTCAAGCTGATTCCCGGACTGGATCCGCGCTTTTTAGAGGCGCTGCCGCAGCTCGACTGCCGCGGCGTCGTACTTGAGGCGTTCGGCTCGGGCGGGCTCGCCTTTTTGCGCCGTGACCTTGTGACGGCGCTGGCGCGGCTTGTCGAAAGCGGCATCTCGGTCGTGGTGTGCAGCCAGTGCCTGTACGAGGGCAGCGACATGACCACCTACGAGGTGGGGCGGCGCGCGCTGCAGCAGGGGGTTATTCCCGGCGGCGACATGACCTCGGAGGCCGCCGTCACCAAGCTGATGTGGGCGCTGGCCAATACCCGTTCGCTCCAAGAAGTGTCGGCCCTGTTTGCCAAAAGCCTCGCCGGGGAAATCAGCGTATCTTAGGCCGCAGCTCTCCATTTTTAAATCTTGCGTTTGTCTGTCGATAAAGCGCCTGCTTTTCTGTAATTGCTGCAACGCAAATGCCGCTTAACGCGGCATCGGGGAACCCCTTGCGGGCAGCTGAGTCAAAACAGTCTGCCGCCGGACTATTTTAACGCCCCTCCCTAGCTTCTTGAATAATAAAAGCACGTGTGAGACGCTGTAAACCGCGCCCGCATATATGTGTATGCGATTGCCTGACTGCGCGCTATTCGCGGCAGACGGCAGTATACCCGCTGCGGCTTTGCCAATATGCCCGCAAGCTTTTTAAAAGCCTGAGCAAAGCTTTTAATTTATGCGGCTTTTTCTTCAACATTGGCTTTTGACGCTGACGACCCGCCAATCCAACGGATTGGCGGGTCGTTCCTGTGTCTTATCTGCCCAAATAGGCTTTTTTGACCTCTTCGTCAGCCAGCAGCTTTTTGCCCTCTCCCGACATGGTAATGCGCCCCGTTTCGAGCACATGGGCATAGTCGGCGGTGTGCAGCGCCATATTGGCGTTCTGCTCAATGAGCAAAATTGTCATGCCCTGACGGTTTATTTCCTTTATAATATCGAAGATGCCGCGCACGATAATCGGCGCCAGCCCCAGCGAGGGTTCGTCCATCATCAGCACCTTGGGGCGGCTCATGAGTGCGCGGGCAACCGCAAGCATCTGCTGCTCACCGCCCGAAAGCGTCCCCGCCGCCTGCCAGTGGCGTTCCTTCAAGCGCGGAAACAGGTCATACACCCATGCGATGTCGTCATCCAGCTTGTCGTGCCGCAGGTAGGCGCCAATCTTGATATTTTCGAGCACCGTCAGATCGGCAAAGACGCGGCGGCCCTCGGGTACGAGCGTGACGCCCTTCGAGACAATCGCCTCGGTCGGCAGGCCGCTGATCTTTGCATCTTTGAACATAATCTCGCCGCTCTTAATCGGCACCAAACCCGCTATGGCGCGCAGCGTTGTACTTTTGCCGGCGCCATTCGCGCCGATCAGCGTGACAATGCTCTTTTCGGGCACCTCAAACGAAATGCCCCTGACCGCCTCGATTCCGCCGTAATTGACCTTTAAATCGTTGACCCTAATCATCGGCAGCCACCCCCAGATACGCCTCTATGACGCGGTTGTTATTTTGAATTTCATCCGGTGTGCCCGAAGCGATGGTCTTGCCGAAATCCAGTACATAGATGCGGTCCGAGATGCGCATGACCAGATCCATGTGGTGCTCAATCATCAGCACCGTCAGGCCAAAGTCATCGCGAATCTGCTTGATAAAATCGGTCAGCGCCTCGGTTTCCTGCGGGTTCATGCCGGCGGCCGGCTCGTCGAGCAGCAGCAGCGTCGGCTCGGTAGCCAGCGCGCGCGCAATCTCAAGGCGGCGCTGCTTGCCGTAGGGCAGGTTATTGGCTTTTTCGTCTTTTAAATCCTCAAGGCCGAGAATTTGCAGAAGCTCAAGCGTTCTCTGGCGCATGGCGGCCTCTTCGGCGCGGTTCATGCGCAGCGTGGCCGAAAGCACGCCCGCCTTTGAACGCAGATGCCGCCCAATCAGCACGTTTTCAAACACCGTGAGGTTTTTGAACAACCGGATATTCTGAAAGGTTCTCGCGACACCCAGCCTGGTAATCGCGTCAGGAGTTTGAACGAGCGCCTTATTAAATTTATCGGCGTCGCTGCCCTGATAAAGCTTTTTCATCGGGCCCTGCGGGTGGTTTGAGACAATCAGCTCGCCGTTAAAGTGAATTGCGCCGTTTGTGGGGGTATAAACGCCGGTGATCACATTAAAGGCGGTGGTTTTGCCAGCGCCGTTCGGGCCTATGAGCGCGACAATCTCACCGCGGTTAATCTCCATCGACAGGTCGTTGACCGCCACGACGCCGCCAAACTGCATCGTGACATTTTCTAAACGCAATACATTTTCACTCATGCGCCGCACCGCCCTTCGCCTTTTTCGCAAACGGCTTTTTAAAGAAGCCGATCAGGCCATCCCACGAAAACTCGCGGTCGCCCATGATACCCTGACGGTAGAACAGCACGACGATCATGATGATGACCGAGAACACAACCTTGCGGAAGCCCGAGCGCAGCAAGGGGATGTGAAAGCCGTTGATAACCGTCTCGGCGTCGAGAAAGCGCAGCCACCACTCGCTGCACGCGATAAACAGAAAGGACGAAAGACAGCTGCCGGTAATCGAACCAATGCCGCCCAGCACGACGATGAGCAAAATCTCATAGGTCATCGCCGACTTAAAGGCCGAGGCCTGCACCGTCGTCTGGTACATAGCCAGCAGCGCGCCGCTGACGCCCGCGAAGAATGAGCTGATGACAAAGGACAGCATCTTGTGTTTAAACAGGCTGACGCCCATGGCCTCGGCGGCAATCTCATCCTCGCGGATGGCCTTAAAGGCCCGCCCGAACGAGGAGTTGATAAGCAGGACGATCAGCGCAATGCAAATGCCCGACACTGCGAACGGGAACAGCACCGACGAAAACGCCGGAAATTTGCGCAGCAGGTTTGAGCCGTTTGTCAGCGGGCCCAGCTTATCCCACTGGAAAATGGCGCGGATGATTTCTGCAAAGCCCAGCGTCGCAATGGCAAGGTAGTCGCCCTTTAAGCGCAGCACCGGCAGGCCGATAAAAAACGCGAACACCGCGGCGGCAAGCCCGGCCAAAACAAGTGCCAGCGGCACCGGAAGCGCAAATTGAATAACGCCGCCGTCAAAATACTGGTAAACCTGCGCCCTCGCCTGAGGGGGAATCGTAAAGATTGCATAGGTGTAGGCGCCGATGAGCATAAAGCCCGCCTGCCCGAGCGAGAACAGCCCCGTAAAGCCGTTTAAAAGGTTCATCGAGACGGCCACCAGCGCGTATATCGCGCCCTTTTTAAGCACCGTAAACAGCATCGAAGTAGAAGGCAGCGTGCGTTCAAGCAAAAACAAAAACACAAACAGCGCCGCTACGGCAATGAGGGAATAAATATTTTTTATTTTTTTATTCATCGCAGCCACCTAAACCTTATCGGTTGTCTTCTCGCCGAACAGTCCCGTGGGCTTTGCCACAAGAATGACGATGAGCAGCGCGAAGGTGAAAGCGTCCGAGAAGGTGGTCCAGCCGGCGCCCTTGATCATGCTTTCGCAGATGCCGATGATGAACGCGCCGACAACGGCGCCCGGGATAGACCCGATGCCGCCAAACACCGCGGCGACAAAAGCTTTTAGGCCCGGCATGGCGCCCGCCGTGGGCACAACGCTGGTGTAATTTGAAAAGTAAAGCAACGAGCCCACACCGGCCAGCAGCGAGCCGATGATAAAGGTCGTGCCAATGACGCTGTTGATCTTAACGCCCATCAGGCGCGCGGTTTCAAAGTCGCGCGAGACGGCGCGCATCGCCATGCCGATCTTGGTGTATTTAATCAGCAGAACCAGTGCCGCCACGAGCAGAATCGTGAGCACCGGCGTGATGACGGTGACGCGCTTGGTCGTCGCCGCGCCGATATTTATAATATCGCTTATCCACGGAATAGGCGGATATTGCTTGGCAAGCCCCCCCGTGATATAAAGCGCCATATTCTGAAGCAGGTAAGAAACGCCGATGGCGGAAATCATAATGGACATACGCGGTGCGCTGCGCAGCGGCTTATAAGCCACGCGCTCAATGACAAAGCCGATTAAAACGGTGAGCGCCAATACCAGCGGTATGGCGGCATACAGCGGCATAGCGGTGGAGAGATAGACCATCATCAGGCCCGCCACCATAAAAATGTCGCCGTGGGCAAAGTTGATCAGGCGCAGAATGCCGTAAACCATCGTATAACCGATGGCAATCAGCGCATATTGCCCGCCAACCGAGATCCCCGCCAATATGTACGGCAGATTCTCGTTTAAAAATTTCAT
>JAEWMM010000002.1 GCA_023457175.1 Bacillota bacterium
CAATGTCTCTAAAGTACCCGCATCTGAATCTCTTGTATTGACTTTATTATAGCTTAAATACTGGAATAAATCATCCTGTTAAAAATTAAAATTTGAATATTCGGGCCAAATTGACCTTATTATTGACATTATCGCCACATCTTTTTATAATAAAGAGGACATTTTTATAAAACGATGCCTTGAAGAAAAGAATTGTGATGTTACTTTTTCCACAGAGAGGGCGGCAGGGCTGAAAGTCGCCTGTAAAAGTACCGCAAGGGCCGTTTCGGAGCACCGCGTTGAAGAATCGCGGCGTATTCCCGTGCGTTACGCGGGTTAAAGTGGCGTGCTGCAAAAGCGGCATGCAATTTGGGTGGTACCACGGAAATGTTGCACTTTCGTCCCATTTTTGGGCGGAAGTGTTTTTTGTTGTGCTTTGATCCGCGCTATTGGCCCGCCTATTTTTGTATTGGCTGCGTATCGCTGTGCGATACCTGTTAAATATAGATCTAATGCTAATAAACAATTCATAGAAACAGGATGTGACAAATTAAATGGAATGGACCGGACTAAATGAACTGCGCAGCAGATTTTTAAATTTTTTTGAGAGCAAGGGACATATTCTGCTGCCCTCCGCGCCGCTTGTCCCGCGCGACGACAACAGCCTGCTGCTGATCAACTCCGGCATGGCGCCGCTGAAAAAATACTTTACCGGTATGGAGACGCCGCCGAAAAAGCGCGCGACCTCCTGCCAGAAGTGCATCCGCACGCCCGACATTGAAAACGTCGGCAAAACCGCACGCCACGGCACCTATTTTGAGATGCTGGGCAATTTCTCGTTCGGCGACTATTTTAAGCACGAGGCGACGGCCTGGGCGTGGGAGTTTCTGACCAAGGAGCTTCAAATCCCTGCGGAGCTGCTCTGGGTTACCATCTATGAGGATGACGACGAGGCGAAGGATATCTGGGTCAACGAGGTCGGCGTACCTGCCGAGCGCATTATCCGCATGGGCAAAGAAGATAATTTCTGGGAGATTGGCTCCGGCCCCTGCGGCCCCTGCTCTGAGCTGCACTTTGACCGCGGCGAGAAATACGGCTGCGGCTCCCCCACCTGCGGCGTGGGCTGCGACTGCGCCCGCTACATCGAGATCTGGAATCTCGTGTTCACCCAGTTAAACTCCGACGCCAATGGCAACTACACGCCGCTGGATCAGCCAAACATCGACACCGGCATGGGGTTGGAGCGTCTGGCCTGCGTCATGCAGGGCGTTGACAACCTTTTTGAGGTCGATACAGTTCAGCGCATTATGGGGCATATCAGCAGAATTGCCGACGTGACCTATAAAACCAACCCCAAGAGCGATATTTCGTTACGCGTCATCACCGACCATGTGCGTTCGACCACCATGATGATCGGCGACGGCGTCGTCCCCTCGAACGAGGGCCGCGGCTATGTGCTGCGCCGCCTGCTGCGCCGCGCCGCGCGCCACGACAGACTGCTGGGCATTACCGAGCCGTTTCTCTATCAGGTGGTGGACACCGTCATTGAAGAAAACAAGATCGCCTACCCCAATCTCGTCGACAGCCGCGACTACATCGTCAAGGTCGTCCGGATGGAGGAGGAGCGCTTTGCCCGCACCATCGATTCGGGCATGGAGCTGCTGTCTAACATCATCGACCGCATTGAGAGCGAGTCCTTTAACAGAGATAAGCGCGTGCTGCCGGGCGATCTGGCATTTAAGCTCTACGATACCTTCGGCTTCCCGGTTGATCTTACCCGCGAAATCTTAGAGGAAAAACAGATTGGCCTCGATGAAGAAGCCTTTAAAAAGCTCATGACCGAGCAGCGTGACCGCGCCCGCAAGGCCCGTGAAAGCATGGGCGACGCCGGGTGGGAGGGCGACGTGCTCGCCGCGCTCGACAGCAAGACCGAGTTTGTCGGCTACGTAACCGGCGACGTCAAGTGCAAGATCGTCGCCATCGTCGCCGAGGGTGCGCTGGCCGATGCCATCGGCGCGGGCGACCGCGCGGCAATCGTGCTCGATAAGACGCCCTTCTACGCCGAGAGCGGCGGTCAGGTCGGCGATGGGGGCATTATTTCGGACGGCAAGGCCGTTTTCCATGTCCACGACTGCAAAAAATCTCCGACCGGGCAGTTTTTGCACATCGGCGAGATGATCGACGGCAGCCTGCTGGCCGGCAGCGCGGTAACTGCCGCCGTAGGCAAGCCCCGCCGCAGCGCCATTATGCGCAACCACACCGCCGCGCATCTGTTGCAATTTGCGCTGCGCGAGGTGCTTGGCACCCATGTGCATCAGGCAGGTCAGCTTGTGGACAGCGACTTCTGCCGCTTCGACTTCACCCATTTTGCCGCCGTCTCGCACGAGGAGCTTAGCCATATTGAGACGCTGGTTAACAATATGATTTTCTCTGCCCTGCCGGTCGATATTGCCGAAATGACGCAGGACGAGGCCAAGCAGAAGGGCGCGATGGCGCTGTTCTCTGAAAAATATGGCGATACGGTGCGTGTCATCGACATCGGCGGGCGTTCGGTCGAGCTTTGCGGCGGCACCCATGTCGATAACACCGCGCGGTTGGGTCTGTTCAAAATTCTTAAAGAATCCTCGGTGGCAGCAGGTGTGCGCCGCATTGAGGCCGTCACCGGCGACGGCGTGCTCGGCTATATCAACCAGCTCCAGTCACAGATCGCCTCGGCAGCCGAGCTTCTAAAAATCGGCTCCGGCGCCGACCTCGTCGGTAAAATTGGCGCGTTACAGGCTGAACTCAAGGCTAAGGATCGCGAAATTGACTCGATGAGCCAACGTCTGGCATCCTCTCAGATCAAGAGCCTGTTCGAAAGCGCTAAGGAGATTGACGGCGTTCGTGTGATGACCGCCAGCTTTAACGACATGGCGCCCGACGCGCTGCGCGCGCTTGGCGATAAGGTTAAGGAATACGCCGAGCCGGTCATGGCGGTATTCACCTCGGCCACCGGCGCAAAGGCTTCGGTGCTGGCGGTGGTCAGCAAGTCGGCGGCTGATAAGGGCGCGCACGCGGGCAAGCTGATTAAATCGCTGACCGCAATGGCGGGCGGCTCCGGCGGCGGCAAGCCCGATTCGGCTATGGGCGGCGCGCCTGAGCTCACAAAGCTCAACGAGGCGGTGGCCAAGGTCGAAGGCCTGCTCAAAGAGATGCTGACCAAATAGTTTTGATAATGCGCTTGCGGCGGGCCACCTGCGAAACAGTCGCCCGCCGCAAGCAACTTGAGTACTATGAAGGAAGGGAAAGATTTATGGACTGCCTGTTTTGCAAAATTGCCGCAGGCGAGATTCCCAGCACAAAGGTCTATGAGGATGAAACGGTGCTGGCGTTTCGCGACATCGACCCCAAAGCGCCATTTCATGCGGTGATCATCCCCAAGGCCCATATTACCTCGGCCGCCGAGATCACGGCCCAAAACAGCGCCGCGGTCGCCCATGTGTTTGAGGTTGTCGCCGAGATTGCCCGGCGCGAAAAGCTTCAAAAAGGCTTTCGTGTTGTGACCAACTGTGGCGAAGAGGGCGGCCAGACCGTCGGCCACCTGCACTTTCATCTGCTGGCCGGGCGCAGCCTTGGGTGGCCCCCCGGCTGATTGCATTTTTATTTGCCGCTTATAACTGAAAGGGGAATCTTATATCATGGCTGAAACCTACCGCCTGAAGGTCGCCGGGCTTGAACGCGACCTGACGCTCTGCCCGCTTAACGATAAGCTTTCGATCGCGGGCTTTATCATGTTTTCCGACGTGGAGCTGACCGTAAACTGCGCCGCTGAGCTACTCAAAAAGGTTCCGCGCTTCGACGTCATCATCACGGCGGAATCGAAAGGCATTCCGCTGGCCTACGAAATGAGCCGCCAGTCGGGTAAAAATTATTACCTCGCCCGCAAGAGCAAAAAGCTTTACATGGTTGATGCTGTCGCGGTGGAGGTCAAATCGATCACGACCAGCAACATCCAGACGCTCTATATGGATCGAAACGACCTTGACGCGCTGTCGGGCAAGCGGGTGCTGATTGTCGACGACGTCATCTCGACCGGCGAATCGCTCAACGCGCTTAAAACGCTGGTCGAAAAGGGCAACGGCGACATTGTCGCCTGCGCCGCCGTGCTGGCCGAGGGCGACGCCGCCAAGCGTGACGACATCATTTTTCTCGAACCATTGCCGCTGTTCCCGCGCTGAACCGCCGTATGATCGTATGATATATTTTAACAACATCGCGTAAGGAGCATGCCTTATGAGAAGACCGCTGTTTTGGATGGGATTTGCCTTCCTTTCCTCCGCTGCGGTCTTTTTGCGTTTTGAGTTGGGGATTGCAGCGCTTTTATGCGGTTTGATTACACTTTTAACGCTGCTGCTCTCAAACGCTAAGCCGCGCACAGGGCTGGCGCTGTTCTTCGCCTGTACGGTCTTGGGTTCAGCGTTTGGCCTTTTGTATACCGCCGGTGTGCGCCATTATCTATCGCCGGTGCTGGGTGCGAGTGATACGCCGGTAGAAATACTCCTGACGGTCACCGAGCGCCAAACGCGCGGCGTCTATTGCCGGTGGGAGGGCAAGGGCACCCTCATTACAGCAGAGGGTATCTCCAGCACCTTTCCGGTGACACTGACCGGCTATACCGAAGAAGCGGCCGCCATCGGCGACGTGCTGCACTGCACCGCCAAAATAGAACAGCCCTTTTCGGGCGATATGCTGCGCTGCCGCTTGATAAACCTGCTTCCGCCGCCCGAAACGCCGCCCCACCCGCTCACCCGCCTGCGGCTGATCTGGCAGCAATCGCTGTCTGAGCGGGCGGCGGCCCTCTCGAAGGATGCGCGAATCTCCGGCGTGCTCTCGGCCATTCTGACCGGTGACCGCAGCCGGTTATCGGGCGATATTACCGCTAATTTTCGCGGCAGCGGGCTGTCGCATATCCTCGTCGTTTCGGGCCTGCACCTGATTCTGGTCAGCCGTCTTGTCGGCTTGCTGCTGTTGCGCGTCTGTACGCCCCGGCGCGCGGGGCTGTTATCGCTGACATTCTGCTGGCTGTTCGCAGTGGTCAGCGGCCTTGGCAGCTCGATCATCCGCGCCGCCGTCATGCTCTCGCTTGTGCATCTGGCCGAGGCGCTCAACCGCCGCAGCGACACGCTGACGTCTTTGATGACCGCGGCGTTGCTCATGGGGCTGCAAAACCCCTACACGCTGCTTTCGGTGTCCTTCTTACTCTCGTTTAGCGCTGTGGCGGGATTGGCGGCGCTTGAACAGCCGGTGCAGCGTTTTCTTCAGGGTCCAAGGCCCCGCAACGGCATCACGCCGTATCTGGTGCAAAGCCTGTCGGTCGGCATTGCGGCGCAGGCGGGCGCAGCGCCGGTGCTTATCTGGGTTTTCGGCCTGATGCCGCTGCTGGGTATCTTTGCAAACTTAGCCGCCGTTTGGCTCATCGAGCCGATTATGCTGCTGGGCTTGACAGCACTTGGGTTAGGCTTTGTGTCGCCCCTGCTGGCGCAGATCGTCGCGCTGCCCTGCAACGCGCTGCTGCGGCTGCTGCTTTTAATCGCGCGGGTGTTCTCGCGCCTGCCGGGCGCGCAGCTGGGCTTTACCGAACGCTGGCAGACCGTCTGGCTTTTCGGCAGCCTGCTGCTCGTTGTGCTGGTGCTGACCAAACGTCCGCACGCGCCGGCGGGGCGCTTTGCGGTGCTGGGCTGTCTGGCCGTAGCTTTAAGCGCCTCAGTGCTGTTTGCCGCTGTGAGCAGCACCCGCGCCGAGGTTCTACTCTTTAAAAACAGCCATAGTACCGCCGTTGTCTGCGGCAACCGCGCCGTTTTGTTCGGTGCGCCGCAAAACAGCTGGGCGTTGCAGGAAATTCAAAACGCATTCGAACGCACCGGCGTCCGGCAGCTTGACGCCATCGTGCTCGATTCCGCCGTTCAGGCGACCTATCATACCGCCGCGCTGGCGTTCGATTATCCCGGCGCGGTGCTCTGCATGCCGCCCTCGCGCACCGCCGTCACCTTTTCGCACGCGGCGGGGCTGCCGCTGCGCCATCTGCCGCAGGGCACCCTGCTCTATGGGGCCGTACGGTACGAAAAATCGGACGGTAAAATAACGCTGACCTTTTCGGAGGCTAAACTGTTAAAAAGCGGGGGCGATTGTGTTATAATAGGAAAGTACGCAGAACTAGAGCCCTTTTCAGACTCCGTTTTGCGCACACGCATAAAATTGACTTAAAGGAGCGGCCCCGATGCTTTGCGCCACCGAAAAACAGCTTAAAGAACAGCTTACAACTGAAAATATTGCGCCGCTTTATTTGCTGTTCGGCAACGAGCCGGCGCTGCTGCGGGCCTACCGGCAAAAGCTGCTGGACAGGTTTGCGCATGCCGGCGATCAGCTTGAATTTATGGATGGCAAGGCGCTCGATCTTTCCGCTCTGCTCGATGCCGCCGAGCTGCTCTCAATGTTCGGTGGGCGGCGGGTGATTGCGGTCGACAGCTTCGAGCCGGAACAGCTTTTAGATGCCGACTGCAAGGCTTTGTGCGCTTTTTGGGCAGAAATTCCCGAGGGCACGGTGCTGATTTTTACGGCGACGGCCGAAAGCTTTGATGAGAAAAAAGGTAAATGCGCTAAAAAGCTGCTGACCACCGCCGAAAAGGCGGGCGTTGCCGCCCGGCTCGACCGTCGCGCAGAGGGCGATTTGCGCCGCTTTGTCATTGCCCGCTGCAAAAGCCGGGGCCAGACCCTCTCTACCGAGGCGGCAGCTTTTTTGCTGGCGCACTGCGGTGACGATATGGGCATTCTCTCAAACGAATGCGATAAGCTCTGCGCCTATGCCGCCGAGACTAAAGTCGCAATAGACAGCAGTATGATTCGCCGCGTTTGCCCGGGCGTGCTCTTTGCGGACCCGTTTGCATTGGCAAAGCTGATGCTGCGCGGCGACCTGCCCGCCGTGCTTGCGCAGTTGGACACACTGATGCGCCTGCGCCAGCCGGTTATCATGATTCTGGCAAATTTAAGCGGCGCTTTCTGCGATCTGGCCCGCGCCTGCGCCGCCCGCTCAACCGGGCGCACCGCAGCGGATTTAACCGCCGACTTTTCTTACCGCTTTGCCTGGCGCGCCCAAAACGCCTACCGTGACTGCGCAAGGCTTAACGCCGATGCCGTCTATACGATATGCGCGCTGCTGTGCGAGGCCGACGCCACGCTTAAAAGCAGCGGCGCCGACGAGCGCATCGTGCTTGAGACCGCCATCATCCGCGCTATGCGCGCGCTGCAAAAGGGCGGTGTGACATGCTGATCAAGGTGCGGCAGCCCATCATTGTCGAGGGACGGTACGACCGCATCCGGCTGGCAGCCTTAATCGACGGCGTCATCATCGAAACCGGCGGCTTTCGCATTTTTAAGGATAAGGCGTTGCTCACTTCTCTGCGACACATCGCCTGCACGACGGGGCTTATTCTGCTTACCGATTCGGATCAGGCGGGCTTTCGTATCCGCAGCTTTCTGAAAAATGCGCTGGGCCCAAAGGCAAAGCTGACGCAGGTGTATGTTCCCAGCGTCAAGGGTATTGAGCGCCGCAAGCACGCCCCTTCAGCCGAGGGACTGTTGGGCGTGGAGGGCATGGACACCGAAACGCTGCGCGCCGCCTTTGAGCGGGCGGGAGTGGGCTGCGAACCGGTCCTGCAAAAAAGTGATTTGACCACCGCAGACCTGTTTGAGGCGGGGCTGACGGGCAGGGCTGAGAGCGCCGCCCGCCGCCGCGCATTACTGCGCCAGCTGCACCTGCCGGAGCGGCTCTCGAATTCTTCGATGCTCACGATGCTCAACACGCTGCTCACCCGCGAGGAGTTTTTAACGCTTGCGGCCGCCTCGCTTCCGCAAGCCAAGCCCGAATAACACTAAGGGGGGAACGCCATGCAGTTTATTGACCTCGGCTTTTTGTTTTTGCTGCTGCCGGTGTCGGCGGCGGTCTATTATTGCGTTCCCAACCGGCATAAGCCGGCCGTTTTGCTGGGACTGTCGGCCTGCTTTTATTATCTGGTGCAGCCGGGATTTATCTGGCTGCCGCTCACCGTGCTACCCGACTGCCTGCTGCTGGCGCATATGAGCCGCAGCACGCCCCAAAGCCCCAAAAACACACTGCTTGTTCGGCTGTGCATCCTTAAAAATCTGGTTGTTATGTTGATCTTTGGTATCTTAGGCCCTATTATGCAGCAGACAGCGGTCCCGGCGGGCGTCATGGTTATATCGCTTTCACTGACCGATCTGCTCGTTTTGCAGTACCGGGGTACCGCCAGATTTCCGTCGCCCGTTAAAACGGCCTGCGGCACGCTGTTTTTTGCGCGTTTTAATTACGGGCCGGTCGGCGCGGCGCAGGGACTCATCACACAGCTTGACGCACCTGTGCCGTCGCTGTCGCGCATTGCCAAGGGCATTATGCTGCTGATCACTGGCGTAGCCAAGCAGGTGGTGCTCTCGGAACAGTTTTTCGCACTTTTAAAAACGATATCCCGCCTGCCGCCGGAACGGTTTTCGGCCGCGCTCAGCTGGCTGTGCGCGCTGTGCAGCGCGCTGGGGCTGTACTTTTCGCTTTCGGCCTTTAGCAATATTGCGCGGGGCATCGGCGATATTTTTTCGCTTAAGCTGCCACGCATGCTGTATTATCCGTTTCAGGCGCGCAGCATCCGCGAATACATCTACCGGCTGAACATGCCGCTTGAGGATACCGTTTTCGGGCTTGTTTTCCCAAACAGCGACCGTACTGCCAATGACGGGCGGAGCTATTTGATCTCGTTTTTTATGCCGCTGCTTCTAGGGCTGTGGCTTTCGCCCTCAGGCGGATTCCTGCTGTGGGGCGGCTATCTGGCCTGTCTGGTCCTGCTCGACTGGCTGGTGCTGCAGCGCATTCCGGCGCCGTTGGGGTTTGGCGCGCGCATTACAACCTTTGTGATTACGCTGCCCGCTTATGTGCTGATGCTGCCCACCACGCTGGGCAACCGCTTTGCGATGATCGCCGCCATGCTGGGCCTGAGCGGTACGCCGCTAATTAACGATGCGGTTATCTATCTTTTTTCTTCTAATTTTATACTGATTATTATAGGTGTGCTGGCCTGCTCCAATATTTTTGACCTGCTGGGCCGCGCCACTGAACAGCAATTCCCGCGACTCTGGTGGGTCGGCTCCTCGCTGGCGCATCTGGCCCTGCTGGTGGTCGCCACATCCTTTCTGCTCTGGAACGTGAGGTGAAGCTTGTGCTGACAAAACGCATTATTTCCGCCCTGATGGTCGGGCTGATTCTGGTAACAGGGGCAATGACCGCCGCAAAGGCCGTTGGCAGCGGTTATTTGCCGTCCTCGGTGCAGGATATCGGCAATTGGGCCGACCATGCCGTTTGGCGGCGGCTCAAGGACTTCGACCGTTTGACGCAGCTGGCTCCCGCAATGCTGCTGGCCGGCGGCGCCAAAGAGCAGGACGGCATCTTCATCACCAAAAACTATCTGCTTGAAAATATTGCGCCTGAGAACCCCGCCGTGCTGGAACAGAACCTGGCCGGTATCGAAGGCTTTTTGGCCCCGCACAACATTCCGGCCCCCTTTTTGCTGATTCCGCCCGCCTGCGTTATCAAGCAGCAGGAAATTCCCTCCCGTGCCGAGCTCTACAACCAAAAGGCGCTGATTGCCAATTGTTACACCCGCCTTTCGGGAAAGGCCGGAACCGCCGATGCCTACGGCAAGCTGTTTGCGGCCAAGGAGCAATACACCTATTTCCGAACGGAATCCAACCTTACAGGGCTGGGCGGCTACTACGTCTACACCGCGCTGGCGCCGCGCATGGGCTATAC
>JAEWMM010000003.1 GCA_023457175.1 Bacillota bacterium
ATCAAACTGCTGTCGCCGTCGCTGCATGAGCAGTGCAGGCATGTGCTTGAGGTGAATAAGTCGCAGCGGCATATTCGCGGAGGGCTTGCCACAAGAGAAAAATATGCCAGAATGAGGACAAAATAGCCGGCCGGCACATGTTGCCCGCCAAGCCTGCAAGCGCACGCTTCCAGTCATTGGATGGTGCGCTTTTTGGGTTTTGCAGGGTTTGTAACTGCTTGTTAATTGACATCTCTACCGAAAAATTGTACAATAAACAAAAATTGTGAAAGCTGCCGCCGTCCCTGACCCATAAACGTGGCAGCCGTGGCATGTTGCGGCTTTAAGGCCGCATTTTAACGTTTTTGATGCTGCTTGCCAATAAATATTTTTTATTTTATTGGCAAGCAGCGATAACTGCGTTGTGCCGGTTATTTGCTTGCAAGCGAATAACGCATTTTAACAAACCGCTCAAAAATCTTGTCTGGCGATTTTTAGACCGAATTAGATGAAAATTAAAATTACGGGCCTTTTGATCAAAGCCCATGCTTAAACATTTTACTTCTGAGAGATACTATAAGTTAGCAAATAACGGAAGGAAGGTTCGCCTTGGAAAAATTTATCATAAAAGGCGGTCGCCCCCTTAGTGGAGAAGTTATGATCAGCGGCGCCAAGAATGCCGCCGTCGCAATTATCCCGGCGACGATTCTGGCCAAGGGCCGCTGCATCATCGAAAATGTTCCCGATATCAGCGATGTTGAGATCCTGCTCGAAATTCTAACCCATCTCGGCGCAAAAACCCGCCGCATCACCCGCGATACGCTTGAAATAGATACCTGTGCCGTCGACTGCAACGAGGTGCCCTACGAGTTTGCAAGGGCTATGCGGGCCTCCTACTATTTCCTCGGCGCGCTGCTCGGCCGCTGTAGCGAAGCCAACGTCTCAATGCCGGGCGGCTGCAACTTCGGCGTCCGTCCGATCGACCAGCACCTTAAAGGCTTTACGGCGCTGGGCGCCGAGGTGACGGTCGACAGCGGCATGATCCGCGCCACGGCCAACCGCCTGACAGGCGCGCACATACACTTTGACGTGGTCAGCGTGGGCGCTACGGTCAACGCCATGATGGCCTCGGTGAAGGCGCACGGCGTCACCATTATGGAGAACGCCGCCAAGGAGCCGCACATCGTCGATCTGGCCAACTTTTTAAACTCGATGGGCGCCGACATCCGCGGCGCCGGTACCGACGTCATCAAGGTTCACGGGGTGGATGTGCTCCACCCGAGCACCTATTCCATAATTCCCGATCAGATTGAGGCGGGCACCTATATGGTGCTGGCGGCGGCGACCGGGTCGGATCTTCTGATTAAAAACGTTATCCCAAAGCATCTGGAATCGATCAGCGACAAGCTGTCGGCGGCGGGCGCTTTGGTCGAGGAGCTTGACGACGCTGTGCACGTCACGGGACAGGCCGTTATCAACAAGGTCAACGTCAAGACGCTGCCACATCCGGGCTTTCCGACCGATATGCAGCCGCAGGTCACCGCCATGCTTTGCCGCGCGTGCGGTACGAGCATCATCACCGAGGGTGTGTGGGAGGGCGGCCGGTTCAAATATATTGACGAATTAAAGCGCATGGGCGCCAATATTTCGGTCGACGGCAAAATGGCGGTCATTGAGGGTGCCTCCCGTCAGACCGGCGCACCGGTCAAGGCGACCGATCTGCGCGCCGGGGCGGCGCTCGTCATCGCGGCGCTTGCCGCCGAGGGGGTCACCGAAATTGAGGATATTGAGCATATTGAGCGCGGGTATGAAAAGATTGTCGAAAAGCTCATACTGATCGGCGCGGATATCAAAAAGCAGATTACGCCCGACCCGGACGTGATCCGGCCCGCGCAGTAACCGTTTGACGCTGGGGCTATCCCCGAAAGGATTTGGGGATAGCCGTTTTTGTTTTATTCCGCTGATCTAAAGGGGAGATTCTATTGGCCAAATTTTGCGTGCTGGCTTCCTCAAGTGCCGGCAACAGCACCTACATATCCTGCGCGGCGGGCGCGCTGCTCGTCGACGCGGGCATCAGCTGCCGCAGAATTGTCAACGCCATCGCCGAGACGGGCGAGTCGGCGTCGGATCTTCGCGCGGTGCTGCTCACCCACGAGCACACCGACCATATCAAGGGCTTGTGCAATCTGGTTAAAAAAACGGGCGCGGCGGTGTATGCCACCGGGCCGGTGCTCGACTATATAGCGGCGCACAACCATGTGCCGGCAGGCGCGACGCTTATTGAGGTAACCGGACGGACGTTTGAGGCGGCGGGCATGCGGGTGCAGGCCTTTGCCACCCCACACGACAGCGCCGCCAGCGTCGGCTACCGCCTGACGCTGCCCAATGAGCAGACCGTCGCCGTCGCGACCGACTTAGGAGCGGTGACCGACGAGGTTGCGCAGGGGGTTATGGGCTGCCGCACCGTACTGCTGGAAGCTAATTACGACCCCCAACTGCTGCGCATGGGGCCGTATCCCTGGTTTTTAAAACAGCGCATCGCCTCTCAGAACGGGCATCTTGATAATGGCAGCTCGGCGGCGTTTGCCGCGGCGCTTG
>JAEWMM010000004.1 GCA_023457175.1 Bacillota bacterium
GTATTGACCGAGCTGTCGCAGTACACGACTGAAAACGTTGAGGCCGTCACGCTGACCGGCAACTGGACCAGTTCGCTTGAGGTACGTCCCTCCTCCGACGATAAAATTCATATATTAACCGACAATTACAGCATAGCCAGCCCCGTGTGTAAGCCCCGTCCTTTGGGCGACGGTACGTTGGAGCTCTACTGTGTTTTTGAGAGACCCTCTCCTATTTCGCTTTTGACGCGCGAAAACGTTCAGCGCCTGATGGTCGCACATTTAAACAACGCCCCTCTGCGCCGGATTATTCTGGAGCTGCCTGACACCGTGGCCTTTAAGCCCGGAGAATACGGTGTCTATTACGCCTATTACGCCCTTTCTATCGACGAGCGCGTCACGGTTTTAGCACCGGAAGACCCCTCTCCCCCGGAGGAAGAAACCCTGTTTGACTCGGGCGAAGCGGCGACCCAATCGGCGGAGACGGCATCCTCCGAGCAGGTACCCGCGCTTTGACGCGACATATATGTGTTAGAATTTTAATTTTCTACTTGACAAATCTTTTTAGGTTGATTATGATAATGACAATATTTAAAAATGCGATGAAGAGGAACAGTAAGATCTTCTGCTGACTACAGAAAGCCGTCGGTTGATGCGAGACGGCGCAGCATATTATCCGAACTCGCCTCCAAGCAGCTGCCCGAAATGTGCGCATACCGGCCACAAAGTAGACGCAGACGGTATCCGCCCGTTAAAATGGCAGGGTATAAGATCGTAAAACCGGTCCGTATCCGTTGAGTGCATATCATCACGATATGAATGAGAGTGGTACCGCGCAGGAGTAAGCATCCTACGTCTTTCAAATGAAGGACGTAGGATTTTTTTCGTCTTATCGCAAATTTATAACCCGTAGGGAGAAGGAGAAACAGCATGAATAACTATCAAAAGTATCAAAGAGGCTATTTTATGCCCCCTGTCAACACTATGAAGTGGGTGCAGAAGGAATATATCGACCGCGCGCCGATCTGGTGCAGCGTGGACTTGCGCGACGGCAACCAGGCGCTGATCGTCCCGATGAGCCTCGAAGAAAAGCTGGAGTTCTTTGAGCTGCTGGTCAAGATCGGCTTTAAAGAGATTGAGGTGGGCTTCCCCGCCGCTTCTGAGACCGAGTATGAATTTTTGCGCCACCTCATCGAGAATAATATGATTCCCGACGATGTGACGGTTCAGGTTTTGACCCAGTCGCGCCGGCATATCATCGAAAAGACCTTTGAGGCGCTCGCAGGCTGCAAAAACGCGATTGTTCATCTTTATAACTCCACCTCGCAGGCCCAGCGCGACCAGGTTTTCAGAATGGGGATGGAGGAGATTAAAGGCATCGCCATAGAGGGCGCCAACATCGTCAAGGAGCTGGCCGAGAAGACCCCCGGCAATTTCCGTTTTGAATATTCGCCCGAAAGCTTTACCGGCACCGAGGTGGAATTTGCGCTGGACGTCTGCAACGCCGTTATCGACGTCTGGTCGCCCACGCCCGAACGCCCGGTCATCATCAATCTGCCGGCCACGGTCGAGATGAGTCTGCCGCATGTTTATGCCTCTCAGATTGAGTATATGAGCGAGCGGTTAAAGCACCGTAAAAATGTCATTCTTTCGCTGCATCCGCATAACGACCGCGGCACCGGCGTCGCGGATGCCGAGCTCGGCCTGCTGGCGGGCGCCGACCGCATTGAGGGGACGCTGTTCGGCAACGGCGAACGCACCGGCAACGTCGATATCATCACGTTGGGCATGAACATGTTTGTCCATGGCGTCGACCCGAAGATTGACTTTTCGGATATGCCCCGTTTGCAGGAAGTCTACGAGCGCGTTACCCGCATGCGCGTTTACGAGCGCCAGCCCTATGCGGGCGCCTTGGTGTTCGCCGCGTTTTCGGGCTCGCATCAGGATGCTATTGCCAAGGGCATGCGCTACCGTGAGGAAAATGACCCCGAGCGCTGGAGCGTGCCTTATCTGCCGGTTGATCCCTCGGACGTGGGCAGAATGTACGAAGCCGACGTCATTCGTATCAACAGCCAGTCGGGCAAGGGCGGTATCGGTTATCTGCTTGAGCAGCAGTTCGGCATTGATATGCCGCCCAAAATGCGCGAGGCCTTCGGTTATTTTGTCAAGGGCGTTTCAGACCATCGCCACTGCGAGCTGATGCCCAAGGAGATCTACGACCTTTTCAAAACCGAATATGTCAACATTTCTTCTCCGTTGGAGATCTCCGATGTTGAATTCACCGGCAAAAAGGGCGCATCGGCTACGGTCAGCATGACTTTTGACGGCAAGGCGATCACCGAGACCGACACCGGCACCGGCCGTCTCGACGCCGTCTCCAACGCGATAAAAAAGGCCACCGGCATTCATTATACGCTGGTTTCTTACAGTGAGCACGCCATGACTAAGGGCTCCACCTCCGACGCGATGGCCTATGTCGGCATCATTAACGGCGCGGGCAAGATTGTCTGGGGGGCCGGTACCCATAACGATATCATTACCGCTTCGATCAATGCGCTGGTTTCTGCGGTAAACCGCCGCAACAGAGATTAAGATACCGGTCTGTTTTCCGGAAGCCTTGACGTTAAAGTTCTATGATGGGTGCCGCGGTTATACGTAATTGCGCCTAAAGGGTTTTTAATCAACGGCATTGCATGAAACGTGTGCGTTCGTAAGCAAAAAACCAGAACACACAGTCGGGCTGCCTCTGATAAAAATATCTTGATTTTGTAAAGAACAAGTATTAAATCGGCATGCCGCAACAATGTGGATATCTTCTTGCTCAGGTTCGGGCCTCTTTTCGCACCCGAACCTGATAAGACCCGGGAATGCGTTTGGCTTCGCGTTCCCGGGTCTTTTAAGCTATTTTATAAAATAAGAAGCGCCGGCTGCAAGCAATAAGGCGTTTCTTAAAAATCAAAAATGAGGATCCATTTACGACAGCGCATAAGCGCAAGAAATAGCGCGCCGCTGCTTCGGCATTTTGGCGCAGCAACAGACTTTGCCTGTTGAATGGCTCAGGGTTTTGGGCTTTTAGCAATGCTGCTAGTCGTTAAATATCAGCTTTTCCTGCCCGGCGCAATAAAAGATGGCCGTCGCTGTCGCGCAAAGCGTGCGCGTTTTTTCAGAAAACGCCTCGGCTGTAAGCTGTACAAAGGTCTTGCC
>JAEWMM010000005.1 GCA_023457175.1 Bacillota bacterium
GCATAAAGCGCCAGTATCGGTTTTATGGGGTTTATCGGGTTTAAGCGCGAAGCTGTCAGCATAAATATACTCCTTCGGTACAAATCGGTCTTAATGCGGCGGATGGAAGCGGCGTATACCGCTGCAAGCGGGCCCTTCCGCTTCCGCCATAAAAGGCGTTGGGATTTAAAAGCGGTATCCGCGCAAACCCGGTCACTCGGCCTTTAATTTCTACCGCAGCACAAGCCCCACCGGGCAATGGTCGCTGCCTTGCACATCGGCGTAAATAAGGCTGTCCTCAATGCGGCCGGCAAGGCACTGCGAGGTGACAAAGTAGTCGATGCGCCACCCCGCGTTCTTCTCACGGGCTTTAAACATATAGGACCACCAGGTGTACGCGCCGGTTTTGTCCGGATAAAGATGCCTGAAGCTATCGGTAAAGCCCGCGTTTAACAGCTGCGTCATCTTGTCGCGCTCCTGCGGGGTAAAGCCCGCATTCCGGGTATTGGTCTTGGGGTTTTTCAGGTCGATCTCTCGGTGGGCGACGTTGAGATCGCCGCATAAAATCACCGGCTTGACGGCGTCGAGCGAGAGCAGATACCGGCGAAAACCATCCTCCCATTCGCAGCGGTAGTCCAAGCGTTCAAGCTCCCGCTTGGAGTTGGGGGTATAGACGTTGACAAGATAAAAATCCTCGTATTCAGCGGTGATGACCCGCCCTTCGTTATCCGGCAGCGCGCCGGGGCCGTAGGTTACCGACAGCGGCGCGCTGCGCGAAAACACCGCCGTGCCGGAATAACCCTTTTTCTCGGCATAGTTCCAATAAGCGTGCCAGCCGTCGAGAACCAGTTCCTCAGGGGGCTGCTGGAGCTTAGTCTCCTGCAGGCAGAACACGTCCGCGCCGCTATTGGCTAAAAAGTCGCCGAAGCCCTTTTGCAGGCAGGCCCGCAGACCATTGACGTTCCAGGATATGAGCAGCATAAAAGCACCTCCGGATAAAGAATAAGTTAATTTTACCACAGACCCCGCCGGAATGTCCACAGACCGCGCGGGCCGTGCACAAAACAGCAGCGCAATGCCGCCAAATATTCCAATGCATCGGGGCGTCCAAAACATATTT
Source organism: Bacillota bacterium (assembly GCA_023457175.1). Taxonomy (GTDB): domain Bacteria; phylum Bacillota; class Clostridia; order Oscillospirales; family Ruminococcaceae; genus Yanshouia. The sequence continues at coordinate 1,100 of JAEWMM010000005.1, forward strand.
AATGCTTGCGATTACCCATCATTCTATCATAATTCATATAGAGCGGCGTAATTATATTACTACAACGTCTTTTAATGGGCGACCTGCGTCATGCATATAGAGCCAAACCAACTTAAAAAAGACCGTCTTTCTTTTAAGTGGCCTTTGGCTATAAGCACCGGTTCGGCATGGACATTTTTGTCCATGCCGCGCCTTCATTGCCGCGTCAAGTGAATGGCGTTTTTAGAATATGGCGGCGATACCACGCACAGACATTCGGTTGTGCCGCCGTTTATCACATCAAAGCGGAGGGAGGAAAACGCAGCATGAAGGTGATCATTGTTGGCGCAGGCTGGGCCGGTTGTGCAGCGGCGGTTACAGCCAGAAAAAACGGGGCGGACGTCACACTGTGCGAGCGCACCGACATGCTGTTGGGCACCGGTCTGGTGGGCGGCATCATGCGCAACAACGGACGTTTTACGGCCACCGAGGAGGCCGTCGCCTTGGGCGGCGGCGACTTGTTTGAGATTATCGACACAAATTGCAGGCACAAGAATGTCAATTTCCCGGGTCATAGGCACGCCAGCCTTTACGACATTGCCAAAACGCCTATGGCGGTGCAGCGGTATCTCGAAAAAATTGGCGTAAAGACGCTGTTTGAGTGCAGAATTACAAAAGTGCGCATGGCAGGTGACGCCATTGCGGCTATACATGCCGACAACGGCGAATGGCTGGAGGGCGACGCCTTTATCGACGCCACCGGCACCGCAGGCCCCATAAATAACTGCACCAAATACGGCAACGGTTGCGCCATGTGCGTGCTGCGCTGCCCAAGCTACGGCGGCCGTGTCAGCCTTACGGCACTGGCAGGCGTGCAGGAGATACAGGGCCGGCAACCGAACGGCGCGGTCGGCGCCATGAGCGGCTCGTGCAAGCTTCACAAAGAGTCGCTCTCGTCTGAGCTTACTGAACAGCTCAACAAGACGGGAGTTGTGGTCATACCGGTGCCTGAGGGTCTGAAAGAGGAGCACCGGCATATCAAGGCATGCCAGCAATATGCGCTCAGAGCGTTTGCCGAGAATCTTGTGCTGCTCGACACCGGTCACGCCAAACTGATGAGCCCATACTTTGGCATTGAGCGCCTTCATAAAATTCCCGGATTTGAAAATGCGCGCTACGAGGATCCTTATGCGGGCGGCAAGGGCAACTCGATGCGATTTTTTGCCATGGCGCCCCGCGATAACGCGCTAAGGGTCGAGGGGGTTGCAAATCTGTTTTGCGGCGGAGAGAAGGCCGGGCTGCTCGTAGGGCACACCGAAGCCATTGTCACCGGCACGCTGGCCGGATACAATGCCGCGCGCACCGCCGGAGGTCAAGAACCTCTGGTGCTGCCGCGCGCGCTGGCTATCGGAGAAGCCATTGCCTATGTCGACGAACAGATGCAGACCGAAAAGGGTCTTGGTCTGAAATATACCTTTTCAGGGTCGGTATTGTTTGAACGGATACAGGCGCTGTCGCTCTATACCACCGATGTTGCGGCCATTAAAGCGCGGGTGGCAAGCTTGGGCCTTACCGGCCTGTTTTCGCCGACGTAGTAAATTCTTTCGTATCGATCCGGCTACGCCATCCCCCGCCGCCCGACCAATGCATACATAAGAAACTTGCCGTATGATAACGCCCCGACGCGCCGCATTGGCCGATAGCGTTATGCCGGTTATTATTACCGCATTCCCGGCGTCGAGAAGGCGCTTACACCGTTTTGTATGCCTCCAAAGCTCCGGACATTATTGTGGCACTGGCGCGCACTGCCGCCAATTGTGCGCAAGACTGGGCTAATATGTAAAGCGGATAAGAAGACCGTCGGTCTTCTTATCCGCTTTTATTGTACTGGAAACCACTGGCTCTGCCGGTGGAGGATCCCCGTATGCTTTAGCTTTAAGCATTGAGCGAAGCGAATGACAATAGCTTGGCTCATTGTAAACAAAAGGCTTACGAAGTTCACTGCTTTAGCAGTAGCAGTGCATATGATCGCTTGGGGGAATTTTCAGGGCCTCTTAAGAGGCGTGCCGGTAATATGCCCTTTCAGGGCTGGTGCATACCATCAACTGGTGGTTTTGATTTTTCTGAAAATTCCGCCGCACAGGGCTTCATATGCCACCAACGGTAAGCCATTTTGAAAGCGCCGCAAAAAAGCCCCGGTCAGCGCCCGACCTTAGCGGCACAGCGAAGCACTTCCTCCTGCGTCGCCATACCGACGGTCTGCGCGGCGGCCTGCCGCGCCTGCGCAAGGGTTACCTGAGAAAGCCGGCGCTTGACGGCTGCTATGCCGCCGGCGTTCATGCTCAGCTTGCGTATGCCAAGCCCGACCAGCAGCACAGCCGCGTCCGGCTCCCCGCCAAGCTCCCCGCAGACCGAGATGGGCTTTCCTGCCTGATTAAAGGCGTCGGCCGACATTTTCATAATGCGCAGCATCGCAGGAGACAGGCTGCGGCAGTATTCGCTGACGTCGGGGTTCATACGGTCCGCCGCGCAGGTGTACTGACAGAGGTCGTTGGTGCCAAGGCTCGCAAAATCCACCTCCCGCGCCGCCAGATCGGCGACCAGCGCAATCGACGGAATTTCGATCATAATGCCGAGCTTGACATTTGGGTCATAAGGAAGCTTCTGCGTGTCGAGCTGCGCTTTGACCCCTTCGACAATCCGCTTAGCCCGGCGGATATCCTCAAGGCCGCCCACCATCGGCAGCATAATCCACAGTTGGCCGAATACCGAAGCGCGCAGCGCGGCGCGCAGCTGCGTCTCGAACACGTCCGGCATATCAAAGCACAGCCGCAGAGCGCGCTTGCCTAAAAATGGATTCTCCTCCTTGGGCAGCGCCATATAAGGCAGGCTTTTATCGCCGCCGATATCCAGCGTGCGCAGCGTCACGGGCCTGTCGCCCGCCTGCTGCAACACCCGCTTATAGGCCGCAAACTGCTCCTCCTCGGTTGGCAGGTGGTCGCTTTGCATGAACAAAAACTCGGTGCGAAACAGGCCCACAAAATCGCAGTGCTCAAAATCTGCGCCCTGATCCGATCCGATATTGATGCCGATATCAATTCTCATACCGTCGCGGGTTAAGGGCAACGCGTCTAAAAATGCGGCGGTTTCGGCCTGCGTGCCGTCGTACGCCGCTTTTTTCGCCTCAAAGGCCGTGACCGTTTCTGCATCGGGGTCGGTATATAAAACGCCCTCAACAGCGTCGAGAATGGCCGGCATGCCGTCTTTAAGCGTCCCGGTTGCGTCAGGCACCCCCAGCACCGCCGGAATGCCGTAGCTGCGCGCAATAATGGCCGAATGAGATGTAAAGCCGCCGACCTCGGTGACAAGCCCTCTGATGCGGCTGCGGTCGATAGTCGCCGTGTCGCTTGGCAGCAGGTCGCGCGCCACCACAATCACCGGTTCCGGCAGTAAAGAAAGGTTTTTCTCCGGCTCACCATGCAGAATTCTGAGCAGGCGGTTTCGGATGTCCCGAAGATCGGCGGCCCGCGCCGCAATCAGCGGTTCTTTGACCTTCTCGACCATCCGGATGAAATCGGTGAAGGTCTTATGTACCGCATAGTCGGGCATG
>JAEWMM010000006.1 GCA_023457175.1 Bacillota bacterium
GTATCCACCATTTCCAGCACGCCGCGATCTAATTTCCCTCGTTGCAACATTTTATATCACCCAAGTACTATTTTATCAGATACATATGAAAAAGCCCAGCATATGCGGGGCTTTTTCGACAGGCTGATTATTGTCACATTATGTTATAATTTAAAAAATTTAATTTTTGAAAGGCTGTACAGGACTATGGAAGACATCCGGGTTGTAATCGTAGATGATTCCTCTTTTTCAATAGCATTTATTCGCAACATTCTCGAAAACCATGGCTGTAAAGTGGTTGGAACCGCAAAGAATCTGGAAGAGGTCACGGCGGTGATCCAGGAGCAAAAACCGACCCTGGTGACAATGGATATGACACTGCCCGGAACCGACGGATTTGAGTGTACCCGCGCTGTGCACCAGATCGACAAAAACATTAAGGTCATTGTTGTCAGCGCCATGATGGATGATGAGCTTATAAAAGAAGCGAAAGAAAACAAAGTCTCCGCCTATATCCAAAAGCCAATAGACGAAGACACGCTTGTGACCACCGTCAAACGCGTCATGGCTTCCGAAGAGCTGTATCAGCTTTTATTAAGCGATTATTTCGACATCTTTAAAGAGTCTCTTCTCGACGGCATGAATCGTATGACAAAAACGCTGTTGACCTATGAAAATGAGTTTTCCGCCAGTCAGGAGCAACAATCGCAGGGCATCACCGTGATTATCGGCATTATCGGCAAATTCTCCGGTCGGATGCTGCTCGACCTTTCTAAAACAACCGCCGGCAAAATTGCAGCCGCCATTTTCGGCAAAGACTCGGTCGGCTACGACGAAACGCTGGAAGCTATGGGCGAATTCGCCAATATTGTCGCCGGAAACGCCTGTTCCATCCTCAACCGAAAAAACAAGGCTTTTGGACTGCGCATGGCGCCCCCTTCCATTCTCTCGGGGGACAGTGTGCTGATCTCGGCGCCGCAGTTTAATACGACCACTGTAACCGCACAGACAGGCTTTGGCCCACTGGTGTTAAACGTCGGCTTTCAGAAAGGTGAAGACGAATGGATGTAAAATATCTTAACCCCTTTATCGAGGCTTTTACCGCCGTTATGCCGCAGGTGGGCTTCGGCACGGCTGAAATCGGCGGCATAACCGTCAGGGACAGCAAAAGCGTCTCCGCCTCGGGAATTATTGTGGTGCTGGGCATCGTGGGCGACATTAGCGGCAACGTCGTTTATACGTTGGACGAGGACGCTGCAAAGAGCATCGCTTCGGCCATGATGATGGGCATGCCGATTGAGGAGCTGGACGATATGGCTAAAAGAGCCCTTTCGGAGCTGACCAACATGCTGACAGCCACCGCAGCGACCGGCTTTGCAGGCCTCGGCATCGCGGCGGATATTTCGACGCCGACCATGATGCAGAGCGACAGCATTTCGATCAAGATGTCTACGCAACAGGTTTTATGCGCCCGTCTGCTGGCGGACGGCATACCGCTGGAAATTCATGTCTCATTGGAAATGAAATAAGCGCAATGCGCCGCTGCTGATTGCGGCCGCCTCCCCGTAAATGCGCCCTCATTTCCCCCGCGTTGCCCAATATATCTCAAAGCGTGCCGTTTCAAGATTTTTGGCGCGTGCAAACGCCACCGTGGCAACCACAAAATGTCCCCTTTCTAATTCATTGCATACCAATAATGACGTCACAACGCAAAATGCTGTGGCGTCATTATTGGTATAATCCTTTAAAAGAAACAGCGGCGCGGGAACAGCTCTAAACTGTTCCTGCGCCGCTAAATCTCAGAATATTTTAAATGGAATCTGCAAAGACCCAATCCCGCGTGACCTCTTGCACATAGAGCGCATCATCGTCTAAACCGATTTGTAAACGCGTCTGCTCCGACCAGCCCAGCCATTCGCGCATCGGCCGGGGCAGCACGACGCGCCGCCGGTTATCTAACGCGCGAATATAACGCCATTCGTCGACAGACTGCTCCCGCATAGCCGCCCGCAGCTTATTGATGTCTTCCGCACGATCAACCCGGGGCGGCGCTTGGTGTGTCGGACGCAGAACCAGGCGCTTTTGCACCGTCAATACGGTGATAAGCAGCCCGCTGTTTTCGCACAGCCCCAATTGCGCCATCGCTTCAACAGGCAGCGTCAGCCGCCCCAGCGCATCAAATTTTGTTACTTCCATGAATACACCTCCTCGTTTATATGTTTACAATATAATACAATGTAATCTTTGATAATTGTATTACATTTGTTTTAAAATGTAAACAGGTGATGTTATGGGAATGGAAAAGAAAGTCGTCAGCGTTCGCCTTGAATCCGAACTTGTAGAAGAATTGAAAAAATGTGCAAAAGAAGAAAACCGCCCTCTATCTAATCTGATAGAAACGGTTTTAAAGACCTATATCAAAAATAAAAAGGAATCATAGCTTTCCTTTTTAGTTTATTCCCTTTTGAGTGAATAAACTGGCACGGCTCTTCACCGCGCCGGTCAACAGATGTTCTCATGCGTTACCCGCCGACTTTGTGCTCGGCGGGTAACGTTTTTCTATACTATAAGTATACGGTGTCCGCACGGCGGCGCGATGGAAGCACCGCCGTGCCCCAAGAGGCCGAACAACATAATTGGCGCGCATAATCACGTAACAAGTCTGGATGCGCGCCCGCTAACGGTGCGTGGGACGCTAACACCCTCACGTGGCGCATACAATCACCAACAACCGTATACTTTAAGCCCCCTCAGGGGGTTTGGGGGTGATGCCCCCTGCCCGGCGGGGTAGGGGGTTGGGGGTGGGGATTCGTCCCTGCGCGTGAGCGCAAACAACGCAGACGTTTTATTAACGGCTGCCAAAAAGTATGCTTAATACCCGCTACAGATTCACAAAGCGGGTACAGCCCAAATATTGCACCTGCTCCCCCGCAAGCAGCGACGATATTTTCCCGGTCAGATTGGCGGGGCGAAAGTTTAAGGCATCCGCTTCTTTAATTGGCACCCAGACGCTGCTTTGCTGCTGCCAGTCCGGTTCTTGGACTTCCCTTCTCTGCTCATCGGTCAAAACAGCCAGAAAAATATGTAATATTCTGTGCGTGTAGTCAAGATACGTTCTTCTCAGTTCCTCATTGTCGCATATCTCTTCCGCAACAGCAACAAACGGCCCGGTCTTGATCATGTATCCGGTTTCCTCTAAAACCTCCCGGACGAGGGCTTCTTCCAATGTTTCAAACTGGTTTTGCCCGCCGCCCGGCAGATCGAAATAAACCTTGCCCTGCGCGTTGACACATCTGTTGACCAGAATACTGTTGTTATAAATAATAATAGCCTTAGCCGTACTCCTGATTGCCATTAAACGCTCCCCCGCGACAAAAATTTGCAGGCCGCGCCTGCTATTTTCTATAAAATCTATTTTTCCAGCTTATCCCGGAACTTCCCAGCCGCCTCCTGCACCTCAAAAGGAGCAAAGTAGAAAATTTTTTCGTCCTGATCATCGCTGTATAGCCCGATAAGGGTGTGCGCTTCATCCCAATAACCCACCGTTAAATTCCAGCCCTGGCCGTCGTCGGCGTCTATAACCGGCGTGTAACCCCGCCCGGGAAGCTCTCCGGGGTCGAACCATTGATCGGCCTGCAGCAGCTTCTGAAATTCGATTTGCTGCGTGTTCGTTAATTTGAACTGATATTGATAATCTCCAAGATCAGGGTCATAACCGTATTTCACCTGAGTGAAGGAACCGAGCGCAACCGGCAGATCAACCGCCGGCTCGGGCAAATTTTGACTTTGGCCGCAAGCGACCAGGCCGGCGACAGCCAAAAGAAGAAGCGCACCAATAAAAACGACGACAGACTTTTTCATTTAAACCTACCTCCGCACAAAATTTGCAGGGCATGCCCTGTTTTTCCTACAAAGTATCTAAGCGTATTCTTCCCAGCAATATCCCAGCTATCAGGTCAAATTAAAAGTATCCGAAAACGACCGAAAACGCCGTTTTATACAGTACGCCCGTTCAGTATTAAAAAAGCCGACGCCAATAGATATACGGCATCAGCTTATTTATGCGTAAGATCATCTGCGTTGTTCAAATAGTCGTCGCCCGGTCTGTAATTTTAATACGCCTCTTTCACCTGACCGGCCAGCGCCCTAACCGATTCCCGTTCCAATATCTCGCCGCAGATCACCTGCATACCCCTCTTCTGAGAAGCGCTTCCAATCAGCGATATCTGGGCCTCGACCGCTTTTTGCGCCATCGCTTTCAGGTCGATGCTATAGGTCGTGATTTGTGGCGTCACCAAAGTAGAAAAAACATGGCCGTAAAAGCCCGTCACCGATAGATCATCAGGAATTTTAAAACCCTTGCGCTGAAGATCCTGGACAAAATGATACGCGCCCTGATCGCTGCTGCACACAAACGCCGTCGGCATCTGTTGCGGAAGCTCAAAATTCTGCTTAAAATCATGCCCTTCTCTGTCCGGCAAAATCCATTCCTTACAAAAATGGATGCCGTTGAGATCCAGCGTTTTTAAATACCCATAATAGCAGTCGCGCATATGGATATTCGTTTCAATGCTCCCCACAAAGCCGATGTCCCGGTGTCCTTTATTAATCAGGTACTGCGTCATCTCAGCAGTTCCGCGATAGCCGTCCGCAATAATCGAAACCGACCGGACATTGCTGCTTGAATCCACCTGAACCAGCGGGAGCCCCGTCTCCTCAAGCATTTTAAGATAGCTTTCCGGCATGCTGCCGAGAACGACAACGCCCTCAGCTTTTCCTTCCGAGATAAACGCAGGCAAAAGCGCCTGCTCCGCTTTGGTGTCGACAAGCTCAAACATATTATGGTAACGATGCTCTTTAAGGGCTTCGACCAGATTGAGATACAGCGCCCAATAAAAAGAGTGCTCCGGCTTTATCAGATGTTCCGCCATCAATATTCCGACTGAATCACCAAGCTCTCTGATCTTTTGAATGCCCTTGCCTTGATACCCCATCTGGGCGGCGGCTTCTTTAATTTTCTGGCGCAGCGCCTCGCCCACGCCTTCTTTTTCGCCCAGCGCTTTGGACACTGTTACAACACTAATATTGAGTTTTTGAGCAATATCCTTCATGCGCACTGCGTTTCTGGCCAAGAAGCGTCCTCCTTTAAGGATTTTTAATTTTGAAATTATACCATAAGTAGGCCAAAAATGCAACGGACTGAAATTGATTATCTTTATTACAGGCGTTCTTTGATTTGCGCCATAACATCTAAAAGAACCCCCTTGGACGCATGGGCTTTATAAAAACGATTGGGCCGATCATTGATCTGCAAAATATAATCCGAAAGCGCCTGCGCAGCGCTGTTTAACGACGCTTGGTCCAGCGTTGTGCCCAAAAGACAGTATTCCGCTGCCTTGGCCCTGACCGGCGTTGGCGCAACCGCCCCTAACATAATTTTGATCGACGACACCGCGCCGTCGTGTAGCGCCGCCATAACGGCCAGCCCTACACGCGAAATGGTCACCTCGCTTCGGCTTCCTAATTTTTTATAGGCGGGTACTGCCCCCTTGGGCGGCAGCTTCCAACTAAAAGCAGTCAAAATTTCATTGTAAGCAAGAGTCGTTTTTCCGATTCCGGCCAACACCTCGCCGATAGGCACAGTTCTCGTTTGGCAGGGGCCGGTTATTTCGGCCGTTGC
>JAEWMM010000007.1 GCA_023457175.1 Bacillota bacterium
GCCCTCTAACATCAGCGCGGAACCGCACACGACCGGATATATTTTGCCTTGGCGCAAGCCCTCGTTGATGCCGAAGATCATTTCTTCGGTCGTAAAGGTTCCGCCGCCAAAGAATTTTTCCATCAGATTCTCGTCCGATTCGGCCACCGCCTCGGAGATAATGTTGCGGCATTCCTCGACAAAGCCGCCGACATTGGGCATTGAGCCCTGACGGCGGTTGCCGTTGTCGTGCACAAACGCCTTGTTGGCGACAAGGTCAATATAGCATTCAATGCCCTTGCCCTCGGTATAAGGCACGACCATCGGGCAGACCTGCGGGCCAAAGACGGTTCGCAGCTGGCCTAAAACCTTATAAAAATCGGCATTCTCAGAGTCCATCTTATTGATGAAGAACATAACCTGCTTATTCTGCTCGCGCGCCAGCTTATAGGCCTTTTCGGTGCCGACCGTCACGCCGCTGCGCGCCGAGACCACGATAATGACACTGCCCGCCGCGCGGATGCCCTCGTGCATGCCGGTGGCAAAGTCAAACGCGCCGGGGGTGTCTATCAGATTAATCTTTGTATTATTCCACTCAACGGGGGCAACCGCCACAGAAACCGAAACCGAACGTCTGGTCTCCTCGGGATCAAAATCACAGACCGTGGTACCGTTTTCTGTCTTGCCTAAGCGATCGGTAACACCTGCGCGAAACAAAATGGCCTCAGCAAGCGAGGTTTTACCGCACGAGCTGTGTCCGGCAAGCGCAATGTTTCTGATCTTATCCGCGAGATACTGTCTCATTTTTCTTTACCCCTTTCAATATGCCGAAAAAGCATTCAGCACATTGTGTATTTTGCACAGTGATTTGGCCGTTAGGCTTATCACATATGTTTAATTATACTGGATATGCCCCAACCTGACAAGTCCTTTGGGAAAAAAAGGCCTGCAAATAAAATCTGTTCTTTCTGCTTAGCGGTTTTGCATATACATCATCGAGGTGAATTGACATGTTGATGTATGCGTTCCGTTTCAACAGACGGGTTCGCCGTTCTGCACTGCTGCTATTGTTGCTGCTGGCCGTCATGGCGGCGGGCCGGCTGGTGCTGAACCTGATTCCCGAAGGAAACGCCGCCCTCACGGGTGCTCAAATCAAACGTCAAAGCGGAAAAACCGAGGAACAGCGGCAGGAATTTCTGGCGGCGCTCGGCTGGGTGGTCAACCCTGAGCCGGATGAGGTCGTTGAGGTTATTATTCCCAAAAAATTTGATGAAGTTTACGAAAACTATAATAATATTCAAAAAGAGCAGGGCATGGATCTCTCGCGCTACAAGGGCAAGCGCTGCAAGCGTTACAGCTACACGGTGCTTAATTACCCCGGCGGCGCGCAGAACGTCCGTTTAAACCTTCTGGTGTGCGGAAATAAAATTGTCGGCGGAGATGTCAGCGCAATGGGGATGGACGGATTTATGCAGGGGCTCGTCTTTCCTACGGAGTCCTCCACCGCCAAGACCGGCTGACCGATACGGCTCTCTCACTAAAAAGGTGATATCTTAGCGGCAGCTTTTCCGCACAGCGCTGGTGTTAGGGGCGACGGCGGCCCGCTCTCCTCGGCGTGCTACAGGCCGCAAACTCTGCGCGCTAATCTATTTAACTTTTTATTGCGAGAGTCGTGTAAATTGTACAAAATCCCCTCGCTGTGCTATGATAGAATCATAACGGCAGGGGGGATTTTTTTGGCTACCATTCGTTTGGACAAGTTGTTGTCAGCCGCAAAGGGGCTGTCCCGTGCGGATGCCAAGCGGCTGTTGGCGGGCGGCAGCGTAACTGTGGACGGCAAAGTTGTCGGATCCGGCAGTGAAAAGGTCGATACCGAGCGCCAGACCGTTCTTTTAAACGGCGAGCCTGTTACATTTAAAGCGCGGCTTTATATTCTGATGAATAAGCCGCTGGGGGTGGTATCCTCTACCGACGACCCTGTGAGTCAAACGGTGCTCGACCTGTTGGATCCTGCGCTGCGGCGTAAGGGCCTGTTCCCCGCCGGCAGGCTGGATAAATACACCGAGGGTATGCTGATTATCACCGATGACGGCGACTTTGCCCACCGTATTCTGGCGCCTAAAAAACATCTGCCCAAGGTCTATGAGTTTGAGCTCGATGCGCCTATTCTCAACGCGGCGCTGGTCGAAAAATTCTCTCAGGGGGTCTACCTCGGCGGGGGCAAATATTCTTCTCCGGCCATTCTTGAGCCGTTCTCTGAAGCGGCGGGCAGAATCACCATCTTCGAGGGCATTTATCATCAGGTACGGCGCATGTTTGACCAGAACGGCGGAAAGGTCATCCGCTTAAAACGGGTGCGCATCGGCGGGCTGGCGCTTGACCCAACGCTGGCGCCGGGCGAAAGCCGGTTACTTTTTGCAGAAGAACTTGAAAAATTGTTCCGGTTTTAAAATTCTATTTGACGTTCGTTTTTTGCGATGCTAAAATACCAATTAAAATGGGGTGTTTGCATGGCGTATCTGGAAGCGATTGACAGCTCCGGTCTATGGCTGGTCCACGATTTGTTTGGTTCCGGTTTTCTCGATTGCCTGATGCCGATTGTCACCGCATTAGGCAACAACGGCGGCATTTGGGTTGTAACCTGTCTGATCCTGCTGCTCAACAAAAAGACCCGCCTGGCAGGTGTAACCATGGCGCTGGCCATGCTGGCCTGTTACCTTGGCGGCAATCTGTTCCTCAAGAATTTCATTGCCCGCGCGCGCCCTTATACCGACGATCCGACCATACAACTGCTGATTCCGCCCGACAGAGAGCTTTATTCCTTCCCCTCCGGGCATGCCATGTGCAGCTTTGCTGCAGCCACCACGCTCATGCTGTGGCGGCATCGGTTCGGTCTGGTCGCGATGGCGCTGGCCGCGCTGATCGCTTTTTCACGCATTTATCTCATGATGCACTACCCGCTGGATGTGGCCGCAGGCATGGCGCTGGGTATTTTATCCGCCATTGTAGCCTGCCGCCTCGTTAAATATTATGAACAGCACCGGCGCTACCGCGTCAAGACACAGTAGCATGACGACATTGAGAAAATCCGGGCAAGGCCGACTGGCTCTGCCCGGATTTATGCTTTGAACAGGAGGAATACCCGCGCAGCGAGCGGGCGGGCGGTTCAACGGCGCGAAGTCCTGCGCCTGTTTATTCCTCCTCATGCGGGTCGTGCGCAAGGCCGATATCGCTGGCCATAATGGCGCCGGTTGAGATGCTGCCGCGCCCAAACCGTTCACGCACCGAATCGATGGCCGTCTCCAGCCTTTTGCGGCGTTCGCGCGCCTCGGGCGGGGCGCCGAAAAATGAGAGCTGTTCGGCGGCCTCGGCGGCCTCCACAAGATTGGCGCCCGTCACCGTCAGCGTCCGGATGGGCGTTTGCCCGTTCCAGCAGCCCTCCACCAGCCTCATTTCCGCTTCGGCCAGCTCCCCGGACAGCGCCGTGGGGTTTTGCAGCGGACACTGCCGGGAG
>JAEWMM010000008.1 GCA_023457175.1 Bacillota bacterium
ACCACCCGCAGCTCGGCCGGCTGCTTGACCCGGGGCGCGCCCGCAGGCGAATAGTGCTGCTCAAGCTTATCAAAATCGTAAGCCAGATTGTTTCTTGCCACGCCGCCTCAACTCCTCGTTAGCGCAATTGTTCAGTCCTTGATTTTTTCGACGACCCGCAGCTTTGCGCTGTGGCTTCGGTTGTTTTGGGACAGTTCCGCCTCGCTTGCGGTGATGGGCTTTTTGGAGACAAGCCTGCCCCGCGGTGTTTTGCCGCACACACAAACGGGAAAATCCGCAGGGCAGGTGCATCCCTCTGAAAAGGCAGCGAACCGGCGCTTTACGATGCGGTCCTCCAACGAGTGGAAGGTAATCACAGAAAGCCTTCCGCCCGGTGCCAGCAGCTCAAAAGCGTTGTCAAGCGCGCAATCCAAGGAAGCCAGCTCTCCATTGACCTCAATGCGGATTGCCTGAAAGCTGCGTTTGGCCGGATGACCGCCCTCGCGCCGTGTCGCTGCGGGAATCGCTAATTTTATAATTTCGGCAAGCTCTGTCGTCGTTTGAATCTCGGCCTTTTCGCGTCTGGCCACAATGGCCCGTGCGATGCGAAAGGCAAAGCGCTCCTCGCCATAGTCTCTGAGAATGCGGGCGAGATCGCGCTCGGCGTAGTTGTTTATAACGTCTTTGGCGCTTATGCCGGCCTGCGCCATGCGCATGTCCAGCGGCGCGTCGTGCTGGTAAGAGAAGCCGCGCTGGGCCGCGTCCAGCTGGTGGGAAGAAACGCCCAGATCAAGCAGCACGCCGTCCGCCTTTGCAATATTTAAAGCGTGCGCCACCTCGGCGATATTGCGAAAGTCGTTTTGCACCACCGTGGCGCAGGCATAGGGCGCCAGCCGTTCGGTCGCGGCGGCAATCGCGTCGGGGTCTTTATCCACAGCGACCAGTCTGCCGGTGGTCAGGCGCTTTGCAATCTCGCCCGAATGTCCGGCGCCGCCCGCAGTGCCGTCTATATAGATGCCGTCGGGCCTTATTTTTAAACTGTCGATGGTTTCGTTAAACAGAACCGGCTTATGCGAAAACGCCATAGCGCACGCTCCTTTTGTTTCAATCGCGCGCTCTGTGGGCGCAGGCGCTTTAAAAGCCGAGTTCGTCCATCGCTTCGGCCACCAGCTCGCTGGTGAGCTCCGCGTTGGATTTATCCCATCTGGCGGCATCCCAGATCTCGGCGCGGTTTGAGACGCCCACGACCGCCACCTCTCCGGTAAGCTGCGCATAATCGCGCAGCGCCTGCGGAATGAGCACGCGCCCCTGCTTGTCCGGCTCGACGCACACCGCACCCGCGAAAATAAACCGCTGGATGGCGCGCGCCTTGCTGATGGGAAGCGAGGCTGTCTGTTCCACAAGTTTGTCCCATTCGCTCATGCGGTAAACAAACAGGCAGTTGTCCAGCCCCTTTGTAATGATGAAAGAGTCGCCGAGATCTTCGCGCAGCTTGGAAGGAAAGCTCACTCTGCCCTTGGCGTCGATACTGTGCCGATACTCGCCGATGAGCATTGTGCCTCCTCCTTTCACCACTTAAAGGGAATATACACCCCGATTTACCACTCTTCACCACTTTTATTCCATTATAAGTGGCGCGTCTAAAAAAATCAATAGCTAATTTTGCTTCAAAATTTCTTTTTTTATGTGACCATATTCGCCAAATTTGGCTTTATAATCGCAGTTTTTAGTCAAATTTGATGCTTGCTTACCGCATGCATCAAAAAGTCGCATCGCAATATACGCAAAAAAACTATTGACAAATTGTTTATTTAACGCTTATAGCGCACAGAACCACCGGCCGGCATAACGGCGATCCAATTTTTTATCCGTAAGAACGCGGCGGTTCGCGCAGCGCCGCCCCGCCGACGCCGAGAAAGATGCAGAGCGGAAAATCTGCCGTCGGGAATATCACCTTTTTAGTATACTGTCAGTATTCAGCAAAACAACACCGCTTCAAACAGGCTCCCGTATTTTATGTTGAGGCGGACTTTTATAATTTTTTTATGTTTCCCTGCAATCAGAACAGGATAATAGCTATACTTTATATAATAGTAATGCTACAATGTAGGACGGCTTAAAACAAAAAGGAGGGACGCTGTATGCGCAGAGCAATACCGCTTCTCACAGCGGTTTGCATCATGGCGACGCTGACCCTGATCTGCTCGGCAGAGGCCGCGCCTGCGGCGGTGCTTTCGCCGGAGATCATCGTCTCGGACGGCGGCGAAAGCTGGATGCTCAAAGACAACAACCGCACGACCAAGCGCGCTTTTAACGGCGGCGGCAGCCTGACGCTTAAAAGCGACAGCGCCGGTGAAATTTCCAGCCTGTACCTCGTCTGGGACGCCCCCGCGCCAAAGCGCTGCACTGTCGCGGCAGAGGGCATGGCCCCGATAGAAGCACAGGGCTTTTTGCACGAATGGATCAACCTTGCCGGCGCAACCGGAGACACCGTCACGCTAACCTGGGAGGGGCCCGCAACGCTGTGCGACGCCGTAGCGCTGGGCGGCTCGGATATCCCCGACTGGGTGCAGCTCTGGCGGCCCGCCGAGGGGGACTGCGACATCCTCGTGCTGCCCACCCACGCCGACGACGAACACCTTTACCTCGGCGGCGCGCTGGCAACGGCTGCGGCCACCCCCGGCTGTGCGGTTCAGGTGGCCTATATGGTCAACCACAACGGCGAATACTACCGCCCGCACGAGCTGTTAAACGGTCTTTGGGCGGTCGGCGTAAACCGCTATCCCGTCATTCCTGAATTCCCCGACGTGTATAGCGACTCGCTTGAGCATGCCAAGACCATCTATGACGAGCAGGAGATTTTGGATTATCAGCTTTCGCTCATCAATCGTTTTCGCCCTCAGGTCATCGTCGGGCACGATTTAAACGGCGAATACGGCCACGGCGCGCACCGTTTAAACGCCCACACGCTGACCAAGGCTGTGGAACAGGCGGCGATCGGCGGCTGGGATACGCCGAAGCTGTATTTGCATCTCTATGAGCGAAACCCGATCGTTCTGAATCTGGATATGCCGCTGGCGCGCTTCGACGGTAAAACCGCTTTTGAAGCCGCACAGCTCGGCTTTGCCGCGCACAAATCTCAGCAGACCTATTTTTCGGTGGAGCAGTCGGGCCCCTACGACTGCCGCAAGCTGGGCCTCTACCGTTCAACGGTGGGGGCTGATACGCAAAACGATATTTTTGAGCATATCACGCTGCGCGCAAACCAGCCTGAGCCCGAGCCGCAGCCAGAGCCTGAGCCCGCCCTGACCGATGCCGTGCCGGTTGATCTTCCCATGCCGGACAGCACGCCCGACAAGGTTAAATATTTACCCGAGGCGCAAAACGATCGTCTGTTTGCCTTGGTCGGCTCGCCCTTGGCCTTTACGCTCACTATCACCGGACTTTTGGTGGCCGTGCTGCTCTATGCCCTCTATAAAAA
>JAEWMM010000009.1 GCA_023457175.1 Bacillota bacterium
GCTTTACCGCTCGCGCAATCGGATTTTCTTTAAGCGCGTTGATATAATCCATATAGGGGACGCACTTATCGTGGGTCAGCAGCCGCACCGCGTCGATCACCTCCGGCGAAAAGCCCGCTTTTTCAAGGTCGGCAAGGCTGACCGACGTATCCTCCACAACATCGTGCAGCAGCGCCGCAACAATCTCGCTTTCGGTATGCATCTGCTCGGCCAGATGCAGCGGGTGAAAAATATAAGGCACACCGCTCCTGTCCGACTGGCCGTGATGCGCCGAATAGGCCAGCCGCATGGCCTTTCGGGTCTGCGTGGTATAAAGCATGAAATCACCCCGTTTTGGCAACCGATAAAAATTATTTGTGACAAAGTATAGCACAACCCGACATTGAGGTCAAAGAAAATCTTATAGGGGCCTGCTTTGCGCAGATGCCGTCAAATGTGCTATAATAAATATTTATACGGCGGTTTTAACCCTCGCCTCAGCACATTTTATTTTACCCGTTCCGCCGCCGCGCTATTAAAACTAATTTATAATGCTTTAAAAAGTCAGGAGCCATTATGAACCGACCTGAAATTCTCGCCCCTGCCGGCAGCATGGAGTCGCTGCAGGCGGCGGTTAATTGCGGCGCCGACGCCGTTTATCTCGGTGCAAAGGCGCTCAACGCCCGGCGCAATGCCGGCAACTTTGACGATATACAGCTCGCCGAGGCGGTGCGTTACGCGCATCTGCACGGCGTTAAAATTTTGCAGACGCTTAATATTGTTATGTTCGATAACGAAACCGACGACCTGCTGCGCGCCGCTGAAACGGCGGCGCGGCTGGGTGTGGATGCCGCCATCGTACAGGACTGGGGCGTGCTGTCGCTCTTAAAGGCAACGGTACCGGAGCTGCCGCTCTTTGCCTCGACCCAGATGGCGGTGCATAATCTGGCGGGCGCTAAAATGGCCGAAGAAATGGGTTGTCAGCGCGTGGTACTGGCCCGTGAGCTGACCTGCGGAGAAATCTCGCATATTGTCAAGAATATTTCGGCCCAGACCGAGGTGTTTGTGCACGGCGCGCTGTGTATGAGCGTCTCGGGCCAGTGCTATATGTCGTCGATACTGGGCGGGCGCAGCGGCAACCGCGGGCTCTGCGCGCAGCCCTGCCGTCTGCCCTTTGCCTGCGGAGGCGGCAGCCATGCGCTGTCTTTAAAGGATCTCTCGCTGATCGAACGCGTCCGGGAGCTGGCTGCGCTCGACGTCAGCTCGCTTAAAATTGAGGGCCGTATGAAGCGCCCCGAATATGTGGCCGCCGCCGTCACGGCGCTGCGTCAGGCGCTCGATAACGCGCAGCCCGACATTGAACGGTTGCGGTCGGTATTCTCGCGCAGCGGCTTTACCACCGGTTATTTTGACGGCAAGCGCGATAAAATGATGTTCGGCATCCGGCAAAAAGACGACGTCACCGCCGCCGCAGGCGTGCTGGGCGAGCTTGCGCAGCTGGCCGGGCGGGATATCGGCGCCGTGGCGGTCGAGGGCGCGTTTACCGCCTGCGAGGATGAGCCGATGTCGTTGGCGCTGCGCGACCGCGACAAAAACAGCGTCTTTGTGGAGGGCGAAATGCCGCAGGCGGCGCACACCAAGCCGACCGACGAGGCGCGCGTGCGCCAAAGCCTGATGAAGACCGGCGGCACGCCCTTCCATTTTACCGATCTGGACATTGCGCTCTCAGACGGGCTGATGATTCCGGTGTCTCAGCTTAATGCCCTGCGGCGCGAGGCATTCGAACAGCTTTCCGCCCTGCGGTGCGCCCCGCGCCCGCGTCGGTTTGATCGTGAGCGCGCCGCGCTCGGTACGGCCGCTATCACCCCGCCGCCGCATCCCGCGCTGCGCGTACGCTGCCGGGCAGATCAGCTGACCAAGGCGCTGGCCGACAGCTGCGAGAGCATCATTCTGCCCCTTCGGGATGTCGCCGAGGGCATCCGGCAGGGTATGGCGCCCGCGCGCATTATCGCCGAAATTCCCCGCATCCTCTTTACCGGCGAAGAACAGGTTGCCCAGCAGCTAAAAATGCTGCGCGCGCTTGGTATTGCCCGCGTCTGGTGCGGCAACATTGGCGCTGTTTGGCTGGCGGCGCAGGCCGGGCTGCAGATTTGCGGCGGCTGGTCGCTGAATCTGACCAATTCCTACGCGCTGCAAACCGCCGCAGAAATTGGGCTGACCGATACCGAGCTCTCTTTTGAACTGTCGCTTTCGCAGGCCAAGCAGCTGCGCAGCCCTCTGCCGCTGGGTCTCATCGCCTATGGGTCGCTGCCGCTCATGGCGTTTCGCAACTGTCCGGTGCGCGCCCAGATCGGCTGTGCCCGCTGCGACCGCAAACAGACGCTTATCGACCGCAAGGGCGTCGTCTTCGCAATCCGCTGTGATGATTGGGAGCCGCATACAGGAGTCAGCGAGCTTTATAATTCGGTGCCGCTTTATCTGGCGGACCGGCTTCAGGAGCTTGACGGCCTTTCTTTTGTGACGCTCTGGTTCACCGATGAAAGTCCGGCACAGTGTCAGCGCATCGCTGCCGCATATGCAGGACGAGATGATGCAGCGCCCCCGAAGGATTACACCCGCGGTCTCTATTACCGCACGGTCTTATAAAAGGAGGAGCTATGGCACTACAATATACAACCCTGCTTTTTGATCTTGACGGGACGCTGACCGATTCTGAAGAAGGCATTGTCAAATGCGTACAGCACAGCCTGCGCGCTTTTGGCATTGAAGAAACTGATGCGCTGGTGCTGCGCAGCTTTATCGGCCCGCCGCTGCGCGCTTC
>JAEWMM010000010.1 GCA_023457175.1 Bacillota bacterium
GTCCCGCCGTTACCTGTGCGCAGCGGATGCGCTTTGCAGCGACAATTACCGTATTGCGCTTGAGGCGACCGACCTTGAAAAAATAGAGCGTCAGGCCGACCGTATTGCAGCCAAGGTCTTTAAAGGCGATAAAGCCATTGAAGAAATTCGCATTTTCTCGGACGGTTACCGGCTGTTGCCGGAGCTTGCATCGATGGATTTTATCAAAAACGTCATACTGCTTGAGGATGAGTACGGTCCGTCGTCCGGCCTGCTGCTCAAAGCGCTGCATAAGCGCGCTTTAAACTGCAACTGCCATATCATCTGCGGCTATAGCCCTCTGGCGCCGTTTGAGCGTCTGGAGCAATTAATCTTCCCCGAACTGTCGCTGGCGTTTTTGACCACCAATGAGCGGCTGATGGTGGGGTGCGAGCCGCAGCGCATTATCAACGCGCGGCGCTTCACCGACAAAAGAGCGCTTTCGGCCTACAAGAATCGCATCGCATTTAACCGCAAGGCCGCACGGCAGATGTTCCAGCAGTCGCACAGCCTGCTGCAAAGCGCGCAAAAGGCGCACGCCGGGCTGGAGCTTCTCTACGATGAGGCGCTGGACCGGGCCCGCTTTAGCCGGCTTTGTGAGCGCGCCGCATCTATCGTATCTCTTTAAACAAAAGCGGGGGACAGGGGACGTTTTCCCCATTCCCCGCTTTTTTAGCGCCTGTTTTCGGCCAAAGCAGCCCCGGTATATATGTCAAGCAATTTATCGGGTCATTTTTGCGATCTGTTTTTCGTGCGGCCGCGTTATCCTCTCCGCCCGGGCAGAGCGCCCGCTTTGGTCGTCCGCCTTACAGCACAAAAAATATCCGCGCAAATACAGGGGTTCTTTTGAAGTTAAGCGCACTATATTGTACAAAATGTCTATTGACACCGGGGGTCAAAACGTGCTATTTTTGAACAAATATATTATTTTAAATGATCCATTTTTGAATAATGGTAGAGGCGCGGTGTTTAAAACTATCCCGGTACTTAATGGATGGCAGTCCATCGGGAGAAAGGAACCACCGCCGAAGCAAAAAAGCATTGCCGGGCCTTTTTGCTGGGGCGTCACAAAATATGTGGCGCACTGTCACAGGTGTGAAGCGCTATCATTTGTCAAACAGGGGGTATTTCCCTCTTTTTGCAGCGCGGCATACCCAACGGTATGCCGCGCTGATTTATTTTCGCCAGTGTGCAGCAAAGAAAAACAAAAAGGAAGGGCATATTATGGAAGCTGTTTCGGTAGGTTGGCTATCAATTCTCCCGCCCATTATTGCAATTGGGCTCGCACTCATCACAAAGGAGGTTCTCTCCTCACTGATGATCGGCGTGCTTTCGGGCACGCTGATCTATACCGTCGCCACGGGCGGCAATCTGGTGGTGGATACGCTTAAAAACACCTTTTCGCTGATGGGCAGCCGCTTTGATCTGGATATTATCCTGTTCCTGGCGTTGGTCGGCGCATTGGTCTCGCTGATTACCATGGCGGGCGGTTCACGCTCCTACGGCGCACTGATGAACAAAAAGCTCAAGAGCAAGGGCAGCGCGCTGCTTGCTACCGGCGGCCTCGGCGCGCTGATCTTCATCGACGACTACTGCAACAGCCTCACAGTGGGCACCGTTATGAAGCCGGTTACCGACCGTTTTAAAATTTCCCGTGCAAAGCTGGCGTACATAATTGATGCCACCGCAGCGCCCGTTTGCATTATCGCGCCCATTTCGAGTTGGGGCGCCGCCGTCATTTCCTCGCTGCCCGAGGACAGCCACATGTTCGACAGCGGCATCCACGCGATGGTTGCAACCATTCCGTTTAACCTTTACGCGCTTTTGTCCATTGCGATGCTGATTGCACTGGCGCTTACCAACCTTGACTTCGGCCCGATGGCCAGGGCCGAGGCCCGGGCGATGAAGGGCGATCTGGGCGCGGTCGACGTCTCGCTGGGCGACGACGCCAAAATTTCGGACAAGGGCACCATTTGGGATTTGATTCTGCCGGTTATTGTGCTGATCGTTGTTGCAGCGCTGGCGATGCTTGAAAACGGCGGCTATTTTGCCGGGGGCATGACGCTGGCCGAAGCCTTTGGCGACTGCTCCTCCGGCCCTGCGCTGGTTTTGGGGTCGTTTGTCGCACTGGTCTGGGCATTTGTACAGTTTGTTCCGCGTAAGCTCATGACAGCCCGTGAATTCATGGCCGGCATCACCGAGGGCATTAAATCAATGGTTCCGGCCGACATCATTCTTGTGCTGGCGTGGACCATTTCCGGCGTCTGCCGCGACCTGCTGATGACCGGTGACTTTGTAAGCACCGTCGTCGAAAGCAGCAATATCCCCATCGCGGTTTTGCCGGCCATCACCTTTGCTATCGCCGCCGCTCTTTCGTTTTCTATGGGCACCTCCTGGGGCACCTTCGGCATCCTGATTCCCATTGTGTTTGCCATCTGCGAGTCGGTTGCGCCCTCGCTGATCATTCCTACGCTGGCCGCCTCACTGGCGGGCTCGGTATTCGGCGACCATTGCTCCCCGATTTCGGATACCACTATCATGGCGTCCGCCGGTGCGGGCTGCGATCATATTGAGCACGTTTCTACCCAGCTGCCCTACTGCATATTAGTGGCCATTTGCTGCTTTGTAGGCTATCTGGTAGCGGGCTTTACCAACGGCAATCTGCTGCTGACGCTGGGCGTTTCAGTCTTGATGATGATTGGGCTGCTGGTGATCCTGCACAAGCGGTTCGGCTCTGCTGAATAGTATTTAACAGCCGATCTGATTCTATAAAAAACAGCGTCCCGCCTGAAGACGGGACGCTGTTTTTTATACCGCTGCAATATTTGGCAGTCCATATGCCACTATATAGACAATACGACTTTCGACAGACAACCGGAGGTATGACAGCATGGAAAAATCAGACGATCTAAGAACTATTAAGCGCTCTTCGCTGAGAAAGCGGCTTGGGGAGTGCTATTATTCGCTTTTGCGCTTCCTGCTGTGGCTCTCGCCCAAATACCGGTTTGCAAAAGAGCGAAGGCCCGAGGCGTTGCTGCCCTTCTTGCATGCCCGGCACCAAACGGTGCTGCTGCGCCGGCTTAAGGATGTCAGCATGCAGCTTCAGCATAACAAGATCATCAATCTGAGGCTGGCAGCGGAGCAGCTCGACGGCATCCTTCTTCGCCCGGGCGAGACGCTGAGCTTCTGGCGGCTGGTCGGCAGGCCGACGCGCGCCAAGGGCTATGTGGACGGTATGGTGCTTTGCTGCGGCAAGGTTACGGCCGGTGTGGGCGGCGGGCTGTGCCAGCTCTCAAACCTGCTTTACTGGATCACGCTGCACACACCGCTCACCGTTGCGGAGCGACACCGCCACGGGTACGACGTTTTTCCCGACGCCAACCGTACCCAGCCGTTTGGCAGCGGCGCAACCTGCTTTTACCCCCACGGCGATTTGATGATCGTCAATCGCACCGGTGATACTTTTCAGCTGTCGGTCGCTGTCGGCAAGGAATATCTGCACGCAGCCTGGTATTCAAACACCCAACCGGCATGCTGTTATGAGATTATTGAAAGAGATCACATGATGAAAAGCGAATGGTGGGGCGGCTATAGCCGGCATAACGCGCTTTATCGCCGCAGCTTTGATTTAAACGGCGTTTTTCTCGGCGAGGAATTTATTGTCGAAAACCACGCCATGATGATGTACGAGCCGTTTTTGCCTGAGAGCGGCAGCGCACAGCAGGCGGACGCCAATTAAAACGCACAGGCCAAGCACAGTCATTGAATGACCTGCGCTAGAAAGTCGGCGGAAACCGAGCCTTCCGCGTCGTAGGGGCCGTAGGCTTTGGGCTCGGACGCCGTGCCCGCCGAGATATCCGGGGAATAAAAGCACACATGCCCCGGATTTTCATCAATCCAGACATAGATGAAGATAGGCGCAATCACCTCACCGTAGTGGTTCTTATTGACCATCTCGAGGATATAATCGGGGTTTTCGATGCGTATATCCGCCGGAGCTGTTGAATTGTTTGAATTCAACAGCTCCGTAACGGCCAGCAGCAGCTCGGTTTCCTCCCATCTGACCGAGCGGATTAACCTTTGTTCTTCCGCCTCGACGCTATAAACGTAAAGCGCCGCACTGGGATCTCTGTAGTTTTGGCCGCAGCCGCAGATCACTATCATCGCTGCAAGTCCCACCAGCATCATCCTTTTCAAGCACATAGTATCTCCCCTTTGCAAGTTTAAAAACAGAGCCTGCGGGCAGTCGTTTTTAAGGCGACGGCCCGCAGGCTTTGTTTGAAACGGCGCTGCCGGATAAAATTCACAGGCGTCTCTATAAATGCATTCGCCTATAAAGAGCCGGACGCAATCGCTGTTCCTTAAAGCTTGCGATATCCCGTCTTAGCGTCAACAAGGTTTTTCAGCGGCTTTTCCTGTATAAATGCGGTCAGATTTTCCGCCATCAGCCGAATCATCCTGTTGTGCGTCTCAGGCAGGGAAGATCCGCCCGAGATATGCGGCGTCAGGACAAGGTTCTCGGTCTGCCAGAGGCGGCTGTCGGCGGGCTGCGGCTCGGGAACCGTGACATCCAGCGCCGCACCGGACAGATGCCCGGCGTCGAGCGCGTCGCATAGCGCGTCGGCATCCACCGCACTGCCGCGGCCAATGTTGATAAGCACCGCGCCGGGCTTCATCTTCGCAATGCGGTCGCGGTTCATCAGATTCTGCGTGTCGGCGGTTTGCGGCAGGCAAAGCGCCACCGTATCGGCAAGAGGCAACAGCGCGTCGATTTGATCCGAGAGATAAAGCTCGTCTACATAATCGGGCTTATCAAGTCCCGCGCGGCGCACACCGATGACCTTGGCGTCAAACGCCTTAATGCGCTTGGCAAATTCACCGCCGATGTCGCCCAGTCCGACCACCAGTACGGTGGAATTCCAGATGGAGCGCACCTCGCCAAGATTCTTCCAGGTATTCTGGCGCTGCTGGTCGCGGTAAAGATGCAGCTTTTTGTTAAGCGAAAGCAATACGCCAACCATATATTCCGAAATAGCCAGCCCGTAGGTGCCGGTGGCGTTGGCCAGCAGCGCCCCCTGAGGCAATACGCCCTCGGCGGCATACGCATCCGAACCGGCGGTAAACAGCTGCAAGAGCCGGAGAGATTTCGCATCTTTGACGGCGCCGGTCGGGGGGTTGCCTAAAATGACATCGGCGGCGGCCAGCTGCTGCACGCTAATCTCCTCCGGCTCGCAATAAGCAAAGCTTGCATTGGGCGCACAGTCCTCAAGCAGCGCGCGTTGTTGGGCATTGACAGAAACCAAAACCAAAATGTTTGTAACCTCGCGCATAAGCGAATCCCTCCAAAATTTAAAATAAACAGGGAGATGGTTGCGCCGGCAACCGTCTCCCCCATAGTTTACCACGAAGTTCTAATTAAATCAAATTGCAATTTGCGCAGCAATGCGCGCGCCCATCTCGCTGCAGCCAATTTTGCTGCCGCCCTCGGACATAATATCGGGCGTGCGCCAGCCCTCGCTCAGAACGCTTTCGACAGCGGCTTCAATGGCTTCCGCTTCCGCAACCATATCAAAAGAATACCGCAGCAGCATCGCCGCCGACAAAATCGTACCGATGGGATTTGCGATGTCCTTGCCTGCAATATCGGGCGCCGAACCGTGAATCGGCTCATAGACGCCAAACGAATCGGCGCGCAGGCTAGCCGAGGGCATCATGCCGATCGAGCCGACAATCTGGCTGGCCTCGTCCGACAGAATATCGCCGAACATGTTCTCGGTGACGATGACGTCAAACTGCGCGGGCGCACGCACTAGCTGCATAGCGGCGTTATCGACGAGAATATCGACCAGCGTCACGTCTGGGTATTCGGCCGCGACAGCGTGGGCGCGCTCCTTCCAGAGCCGAGAGGAATCAAGTACGTTAGACTTTTCGACCGAGGCGAGCTTTTTGCCGCGTTTTCTCGCCGCCTCAAAGCCGACGCGCAGAATACGGTCAATCTCCCGCTCGGAATAAACCAGCACATCGCGCGCGACGCGCTGTCCATCCTCCACCGTCGTCTCATGCGCGCCGAAGTAAATGCCGCCGGTCAGCTCGCGCACAATCATAATGTCGATACCCTGCGCGACAATTTCAGTTTTAAGCGGACAGGCATAGGCCAACTGGCTGTGCAGCTTGGCCGGGCGCAGGTTGGCAAACAGTCCCAGCGCTGCACGCATCTGCAAAAGACCCTTTTCGGGGCGAATCTCCTTGGGAACGCCGTCCCATTTGGGGCCACCAACCGAGCCGAGCAGCACCGCGTCGGCCGTCTCGCAGCTTTCACGGGTCGAGGCCGGGAACGGCTCGCCATGCCTATCAATGGCGCAGCCGCCAAAATCGGCAAAGGTGAATTCAAACGTATGGCCGAATTTCTCCGCGACGGCCTTTAGCGCCAACACACCCTGCGCCGTAATCTCAGGGCCGATGCCGTCGCCCTGCAAAACGGTAATCTTTTTGGTCGCCATCATTTACCCCCCTGCGCCGCAATCGCATTCATTAGGCCGTTGTGATTGATAATATCCTTGATAAATTCGGGGAACGGCTCGGCCTGATACTGCTGGCCGCGGGTGATATTCGTAATGACGCCGGTATCAAAATCAACGGCGACCTCGTCGCCCGCCTGAATCTTGTCGGATGCCTCGTCGCATTCAAGGATGGCAAGCCCGATGTTGATGGCGTTGCGGTAGAAGATGCGCGCAAAGGTCTTGGCGATAACGCAGGAGACGCCCGAAGCCTTAATCGCGATCGGCGCGTGCTCGCGCGAGGAGCCGCAGCCGAAGTTATAGCCGCCGACCATGATATCGTCCGGCTTGACCCTTTTGATAAACTCAAGGTCGATATCCTCCATGCAGTGCGCGGCCAGCTCCCCATGGTCGGGCGTGTTCAGATAGCGGGCCGGAATAATGACGTCGGTGTCGATGTTGTCGCCGTATTTATGTGCAAAGCCTTTGGTATTCATGATATTCTCTCCTTACTTTAGCTTGTTGGGGTCGGCAATTTTGCCCATGACCGCCGAGGCCGCCGCCACCTCAGGGCTGGCGAGATAAACCTCGCTTTTCGGATGTCCCATGCGGCCGACAAAGTTGCGGTTGGTGGTGGAGATGCAGCGTTCGCCCTCGGCCAGAATACCCATATAGCCGCCAAGGCATGGGCCGCAGGTAGGGGTGGAGATGACACAGCCCGCGTCTAAAAAGATATCGGAATAGCCCAGCTTCATGCACTCGCGGTAAATTTTCATCGTGGCGGGGATGATAATTGTCCGACAGTCCCTGGCCACATGGCGGCCCTTGAGAATTTTTGCGGCCGCGGCCATGTCCGAAAGGCGGCCGTTTGTGCAGGAGCCGATGACGACCTGATCAATCTTAACATCCCCGACCGCGTCAATGGTGCGGGTATTCTCAGGCAGATGCGGGAACGCGACGGTCGATTTAATGG
>JAEWMM010000011.1 GCA_023457175.1 Bacillota bacterium
AGCATTGAGCGAAGCGAATGACAATAGCTTGGCTCATTGCAAACAAAAGGCTTACGAAGTTCACTGCTTTAGCAGTCGCAGTGCATGTGCTGCGCTTGGGGGAATTTTCAGGGCCTTTTAAGAGGCGTGCCGATAATATGCCCTTTTAGGGCTGGTGCATACCACCAGTTCAACTGGTGGTTTTTATTGGTGCGCATCCGCAATTAAAAACGCGATTGAATAGGCGCGGCACTTTTGTGCGGGCCGAGCCAAACGACGCAGGCGGGCTGTCGTCCGGCAAGAAGGATAACGCCGCCAGACCCAAAATCGACCGCGCAGACATCGTGTTTTTGATCGCGAATGCGCAGGATATATCGCATTAAACGCGGCGTTGCAGATCATCGATATCCTGCGCGTTCCTGGCTTCAGGTTTTGACTATATAGCCGTTTAACCTGTCGCCTTGCCCGACTCGGCGGTCTGTTTCGCGTTGCCGTCCGAGCCTAAGCGTCGGCCCGCCTGCGTGCTCCGCCTTGCTCTGCGCAAAATATTCGCGCAGGTTCCAGACAATTTACAAGTTAAACGACTATAGTTTGCGCGGCGCGATCATCCGGCGTTCTGCCGCATAATATAATTAATAGCGCAGATCACGGTATTCCAATCTGCGGTGCATTTTGTTAAAACGTGTTGTGACGGCGCATGGCTGTGGTCAATCCTTCGCCGGCGGTGCAACAATATGGGCGCTGACATCAATTGTACGGCGGCCAAACGTCACAAAAAAGCGTTTTACTCATACTATATAGTGAGTACAATCTGATATATCGAACAGGAGGATTTGTATGGCAACAAGAAACGCCAACGACAACCTTGCCGGACGCGCGGCAAATGTCTTTCGTGAGGCTGTTTGCATCGATACACGAAGGATTTATGACGCGGTGTCCGATAAGGATTGTATCCGGGACCTACAGGTGATGTTCACCGACGAGGGCCAGGAGCTGATTGATTCGGCAGGACTCATTAAAACCCGCTGCTGCGAAGTGCTGGGCGTCTATTTCGAGGTGTCTCCGCTCGCGTTCAACAAGGGCTTTTTCTCGGTGGATATGACCTTCTTCTTTAAGATCGTCGTGACCGTTTGCAACGGGCCCACCACCACGCCGGTGTTGGTTGAGGGCGTCGGCATCTTCTGCAAAAAGGTGATTCTATTCGGCAGCGAAGCCGGTGTTCGAATCTTCTCGACCAACGAGGATCTGACCGACACCAACAACAATACGCCGATTGTCACGGTGCAGGTGCTCGACCCGATGATTCTGGCCAGCCACATCTGCGAGGAGCCCGGACAGAGCGCGCCCGTCTTTTCGGCCCCGATTCCCTGCGAAATTGCCAAACAGTTTGAAGGCAGCTTTGCCTGTGTGCAGCCGGCGCGCACCCTTTACGTCACGCTGGGCATGTTCTCAATCGTGCAGCTGATGCGGCAGGTTCAGGTGATGATTCCGATCTACGACTTCTGCGTGCCCAAGAGCGAGACCGATTCCCAGGTGGTGGATGCCGACCCGTGCGAGATCTTCAGCAAGGTGGAGTTCCCGACCGACGACTTTTTTCCGCCGAAGCTCTCAGATATCAATAACTGCGATTAAGCAGGAGCGGACATAGCAGGATGTCTGAAAACCACCCCGCGCGCCGGATTCCCTTTAAAGGATGCGGCGAGTGGGGTGGTTTTTTAGTGCGCAATGAAAAGCGGCGCGTGAGAAGCGTTGACGCCGCTTGCAACCTGATTGGAAATTTTGGCTGTAATACAATGCCGGAGCCGCCGCAGGCGAGCCGCGCTTACGACGATGATCCAACAACCTGAAGATGGGCGCTTGTAAAGTTAATGGATTATATTTGTCCGGCTGTACGCCAAAATGTCCGTTTGCCGCGCATGGATACAACATACCGGCACAATCAAAACGCGCCGCCACGCACGCTTTGCCTTGGCGACCCCTCTCTACCGTTGATTTTGACCATAGAAAGCCACTCGCGTCTTGTGCTAGGATAAAAGTAACAAGAAGGAGCCAGGAATGCCCATGAATATGAACCATCTCTTTCCTCCTGTGCCCGAGCGCCCCGCCAACCCGCCCGAACCGCCGTTTGATTCTACACGCGACCGGCTTCTTGATAGGCTCGATACGCTTCGGCACGAGGCCTTTGCGCTGCAAAACAGCCTTTTTAAAGCGCCGCGGGAGCAAAGCAACCGGATAAAACGTCTGCTGGCCGAGAACAGCGACGCGCAAGCTGCCATTCGGGACGCGCTGTCGGCGCTGGGGGCGGTTTTTTGAGCGGGAAATCAAAACCACCAGTTGAACTGGTGGTATGCACCAGCCCTAAAAGGGCATATTACCGGCACGCCTTTAAGAGGCCCTGAAAATTCCCCCAAGCGCAGCACATGCACTGCGGCTGCTTGTTTGCAATGAGCCATTCTATTGTCATTCACTCACTCAATGCTTAAAGCTAAAGCATACGGGGGTCCTCCGCCGGCAGAGCCGGTGGTTTCCAGTACAATGAAAAGACCGCTTTATGTAAGTGAGATATCCGCCTTGCGGACTGCATTTAAAATAGCCGCTGTCGCTTTTGGCCGTGTCATGGCAGGCTGCGCCTGTGGAGCCGGCTCTGTTTTAACCGCCGGCGCAGGCGGCTTTCACCGCGCTTGGCGCGCCAAATCTGTTCTGCCGCGCAAAAACGCACCGGAATGCTTTAAAAGCGCCGCACGCGGCCGCCATAGCTTTTTATGACCTGGCGTTTATACGCCTTTGACTTTTTAAAAGGAGGCCCGCCATGCCTAACCGCATTTTAAAAGAGAGCATCTGCTATTCCGACGACATTGACTGCCTGACCGCCTTTGAAGAGACGGTGTTCTACCGCCTGATGGTGCGAGTGGACGATTTTGGCAGAATGGACGCCCGCCCGGCGTTCTTGTGCTCGCAGCTTTTTGCCAGCCGCACCGACATCGCCGGGGCGCGGCTGAGCGCCGCGATCGACCGCTTGGCCGAGGTCGGGCTTATCGCCCTCTACACCGTCGCGGACAAGCCCTATCTCTATCTGGTCAGTTGGCAAAAGCTCCAGCGGCTGCGCTCCACGCGCGAGAAGTATCCCGCGCCGCCAAAGGAGGCTGCAACCGGCGGCAATTTGCAACAAGCTGCGGCGGCTGTAACAA
>JAEWMM010000012.1 GCA_023457175.1 Bacillota bacterium
CGCTGGTGGTCAGCTCAAGCCGCCCTTCGGCGTTAAGCTGCTTTGTCGCACCGGAGATTCTTAGCCGGGGCGCGTTCATCACCTTCATATTGAGCAGGCTGATCAGCGTTACAAGATGGTCCTGAGAGAGCGCCGTGCCCAGCGTACCGGGGGTGATGCCGCTGATGGCGGTCGGTTTTTCCCAGAGCGTATGCGGCTCGCCCGTATCCGGCGCCCTTGACAGCCAGTCCAGCAGGTTTTTCAGCACACCGGAAAAGAAATGATTATATTCCGGCGTAAAAAACCAGATGCCGTCCGCTGCCGCCACAATGCTGCGCACCCGCGCAATCTGCCCGGGTACCGGCGTCTCAATATCCTCGTTAAAAAACGGGATATCGGCATACTCCAGCAGCTCAAAATCCGCACGGTCGCCCACGACGGCTTTGGCAGCCTCAGCCAACTGACGGTTATAAGAATCCTTTCGCAGCGATCCGACAATCGCAACAATCTTAGGCTTATTCATCATATCAACCCTTTTATTTATTCATTTTGAATTATCCTTTGCGCTTAACTAACGTCCCCTGATCAAGCTCTTCAAACGCCAGCTCTAGCTCCTGCCGGGTATTCATGACAATCGGCCCGCCCCACGCAACCGGCTCGTGCAGCGCCTTGGCTGAAAAGAAAGCAAACCGCAGATCCGCCTCCGGCCGCGCCGTAACCGAGATAAAGTCCCCCGCGCCAAACAGCACCGCCGTTTTAACCGGAACGGGCTGATCGTTTACTGTGGCGTCCCCCTGAACCAGAAAGATGAATACCGTCTCGTCCGGCTTTGTCTCAAGCGAGAGCGGCTGACCGCAAGGCAGCGCAATATCGTAAATGGTCGCGGGAATGTGGCGCGGCGTTACCCCGGCCGCGCCGTCAAGTTGGCCGGACAACACGCGAATCTGCGCGCCATTCTTTTGAACCTGCGGCATCATGTCCTGCATAATGCCAAGGTAAGCCGGATCGGCCATCTTCTCGCCGCATGGCAGGTTGAGCCATAGCTGAAAGCCCAGCATCCGCTCAGAGGGCTGTGGCATCTCCTGATGCAAAATGCCGCCGCCCGCCGTCATCCACTGGCTTTCGCCGCCGCCGATCGTTCCCCGGTTGCCCAGACTGTCCTCATGCTCAATTTTGCCGTCAATCAGATAGGTAATCGTCTCGATGCCTCTGTGCGGATGCATCGGAAAGCCCGCCACATAATCGGCGGGATCGATAGCGTCAAAGGAATCGAGCATCAGGAACGGGTCAAAATCTTCTACATCACGTTTGCCGAGCACCCGCACAAGGCGCACACCGGCGCCGTCGGTTGCCTGCTGCCCGCGAACCAGCTTTACAATTTCACGTCTTTTCATACCCGCACTCCTTTTGTCAGAAAAATTTTACGCCGGGTCAAGTCTTGCAGGCCGTAAAGGCTTTTTGGCGGAGCAAAAACCATTTCTGTATTATTTAGCCCCATAGCCCGGCGCAGATACCACAGAAACGATACTTATTTTTAAATTATACCAAAATTATAGGAAAAAGTCTATATTAACCCATCGACAGCAGCGCCAACATTTAAGGCGGTCACAGCAGCTAATTATCCGTTTAAACGGCGTACCGCCGGAGTACTCCGGCGACCAGAGCCTTCGCTGAAAGCGGCTCCGCCGATAATCAGCGCCGCCCCTGCCAATTGCAGAAGGGTCATGCGCTCGTCCAAAAACAGCGCTGCAAAAAGCACCGCCGAAAGCGGCTCAAGATAACCGCAGACCGCCACCGTTTGCACCGGAAGATACCCAATAGACGAAAAATAGAAATAACAACCCAGACCCGTATTGAACAGACCCAGTATCAAAATGGGCAGCACACTCTCAGGCATTATCTGTAAGGAAAAGCCCTGCCGGAGTCCCATAAATACCGCCAGTGTTAAAAATCCGCTAAGCATCTGCCACATGGTATTCTCGCTGCCGGTAATACCATCAACCTTTTTATTAAATATGACCATCACAGCATACATAAAGGCAGACATAATACCGCAAAACAGCCCCCAGACGGTCTTGCCGCCCTGCAAAGCCTGCATATTGACCAAAAGCATGCCAAGCAGCACCGCGGCAAAGCCCGACACCTTTTCCCGCGTCAGCTTTTCTGCAAAAAGCACCGGCGAGAGCGCCATGACGACGACCGGGCCGCAATAATATGCCAGCGAAGCCACACCAACGCCAAGCTGCCGATAGGCCTCGTACAGCAGTATCCAGCTGATGCCCATGGCAACGCCGGAAAGGAATAAGCAAAATCCACCTTTCCTGTTGTTCAACAGCCGTATTTTTTGCCGCTTCAGCGCAAAAAGCAGCATTGTAAAGAGGCTGCCGAGCAGCGTTCTGGTAAATACAACCTCATAGCTGCTCAACGCAATATGGCTTGCCACAACACCGTTCATGCCAAACATCAGCAACGCCGCAAAATATTGAAAAGAGGCCCTTTTGCTGTTCATGTGATCCCACCCTTGTTTATATTGACAATGGTACCACTATAGCATATTATTATCTATAATAAAAATGAATACTTAACATATTTATTATGATTAATTGTCATGGGTGGTTTTTATGAATCTGCAAAAGTACACGGCGCTTATAAAAGCAGTGGAATGCGGCAGTCTGACACAGGCCGCCAAAAGCCTGAATTATACGCAGTCCGGCATCAGCCGGATGATAGGCGATCTGGAAGCCGAATGGGGCGTGACGCTGTTGGAACGCGGAAAATCCGGCGTGGCGCTGACTTCGGACGGCCTAAAGCTGTTTGCGCAGATTCAGCGCGTCTGCAACGAGCATACCCTTCTGGCGGCGCAGGTGGCCGACCTGCATGACGGCAATACCGGCCTGATACGAGTCGGAACCTTTTCCAGCGTGGCGACACACTGGCTGCCCAACATGATCAAGCGTTTTGAGCAGGATTATCCGAAGACCGATTTTGAACTGCTGCTGGGCGATTATACCGAAATTGAGTCCTGGATACAGCAGGGGCGCGTGGATTTCGGTTTTCTGCGGCTGCCGACCAACACGGCGTTTGACACCGTCAGTATTGAAGAGAAGGATCGTCTGCTCGTGATACTGCCCAAAGCGCACCGGTTGGCCGAATATGACCGGTTCCCGCTCGAAGCGCTGGAAAGCGAGCCGTTCATGCTGCTTGAAAAGGGCGCCAAGGCCGAAATTTCCGCTATTTTTGAGCGCCACAACCTGCATCCGCAGATACGGTTTACCACCTGGGACGATTACGCCATCATGTCGATGGTTGAAAACGGCCTTGGCA
>JAEWMM010000013.1 GCA_023457175.1 Bacillota bacterium
GTCAGGTTGGACTGCGGCAGAGCGATGCCGTTTTTTCGCATGTTAAGGCGCTTGGGGAACTGATGACGCTGCTGCGCGCCGAGGACGGTCAGACACTTTCGGCCATTGGCGCTTCGCGCCGCCCGCGCGACGTGGAAGGCTCGTACATGCCCTGCTTTTTAACAGGGCTGATGGCGGCCCAAACTGCCGCCGCCGCCATGGGCGTGCCGATCTATACCTTTTCGCATCAGGCGGGGCATGTGGCCGCGGCGCTTTACGGGGCTAACCGGCTCGATTTAATCGACAGAAGCTTTTTAGCGTTCCATCTTTCGGGCGGTACGACCGAATGCCTGTGGGTTAGGTCGTTGCGGGAGGCAGACATCGTGCTCTTAAGCTGCACCAACGATCTAAACGCCGGGCAGGTGGTGGACAGGGTCGGGCATATGCTTGGGCTCGCTTTCCCCGCAGGGCCCGCGATGGATGCGCTTGCGCAGCAGTCGGATCGAAGCTTTAAGATTAAGACGGCGTTTCAGGGCGATAACCCCTGCCTGTCGGGCATCGAAAACCAATGCAGGGCGATGCTTGATCAGGGGGAGCCGCCGGCCGATATTGCCCGGTTTTGCCTGCTGTCCATCCTCTTTGCGCTCTTAAAAATGGCCGGAGATGCAAAGACCGCTACCGGCTGTGCCGATCTGGTTTTTGCGGGCGGCGTCATGTCCAATACGCTGATCCGCACCGAGGTTGAAGACCGTCACAACGGCATTTTTGCGCCGCCCGCCTTTTCCTGCGACAATGCGGCGGGCATTGCGGTGCTCACGGCGCTTGCCGCGGGCGAGGCGGTGACGCGCATACACCGGAAAGGGGACTCGCTATGAAACTGCCGATTTTAAAGGTTTCGCAGCTTAACCGTTATGTTAAATCTCAGTTGGAGTCGGATCCGAGGCTTAAAGAAATCTATGTCGCGGGCGAAATCGGCACCCTGACCGCCAATCAGCGCTCAGGCCACCTGTATTTTACCTTGCGGGACGACTCGGCCTCGATAAAAGCCGTCATGTTTGCGGGCAACGCCATGCAGCTGAAATTTATGCCCAAGGCCGGGCTGGCGGTGGTGGCGCGGGGCGCTGCCACTTTGTATGAGCGCGACGGCGGGTTTCAACTGATGGTATCCGAGCTGATGCTCGACGGTGCAGGCGCACAGGGCTTTGCCTTTGAAAGGCAAAAGCAGCTTTTGGCCGCCAAAGGCTATTTTGACGAGAGCAAAAAGCGTCCGCTGCCATCTAATCCGGCGGTGGTCGGTATTGTAACGTCCAATTCCGGCGCCGCGCTGCACGACATCATCAGCGTAATCACACGCAAAAATCCGTCGGTGCGGCTGCTGCTGGCGCCGGCTGTCGTACAGGGCCCTGAGGCCCCGGCGTCGATGGCGGCGGCTATTCGCACGCTCAACCGCGACGGCAGAAGCGCAGTCATCATTGTCGGGCGCGGGGGCGGCTCCGCCGAGGATCTCTGGGCCTTTAACGAGGAGGCGACGGTGCGCGCGGTGGCCCAGTCGCGCATTCCGACCATCTCGGCCGTGGGGCACGAGACCGATATTACGCTGTGCGATCTGGCCGCCGACTTGCGGGCCGCAACCCCGACCGCTGCCGCCGAACTGGCCGTGGCTGACCGTACGCAGCTTATTGAACGGCTGGCGCAGCGCAAAAATCTGCTTAAAAATGCAATAATGCATCAGCTTGTTTTTAAAGAGCGGCTGCTGCTTGAAAAAAAGTCGGCGGAGCCTCTAAAAAATCCACGGTTTTTTATTAATAAAAATAGACAAAGATTGAATAATTTGATAGAATCGATGTATAACCTTTCTCAAACTGACATTTCAAACAGGGCCCAGACGGTGGCGCAACGGGCCGTTCTGTTAGATTCATTAAGCCCGCTGCGAGTTTTGGCCCGCGGCTATTGCATTGCGGCAAAGGACGGACACCCCGTCCTCTCGGCCGGGCAGTTGCAGGCGGGAGATAGGATTACGCTGCAACTTTACGAGGGCGGTGCCGCGGCTGTTATTAAAAGCACCGCCGCAGAAGGAGAAGCATATGACCTTTGAACAGGCGATGGTCCGTCTGGATGAAATTACCGTACTGCTGTCAAACGGCAGCACGAGCCTTGAGCAGTCGCTGGCACTCTATGCCGAGGGCGCCGGGTTGATAGAAAGCTGTACCCGGCAGTTAAACGACGCCAAAGCAAAAATAGAAACGCTTTTTCCTGAGAAAGAGGGCTCAAGCGATGCGATTTGAGGATGAATTTTCCGCACTCCGCACACAGATTGAAAATAATTTGCAATTACTGACTGAATATCACGAGGGTATTATGCAGGCCCCCGTGCTGGAGGCCATGCGTTACAGCCTGCTAAACGGCGGCAAACGCATCCGCGCGGTGCTGGCGGTGGCATTCTGTCAGGCATTTGGCATGCCGGGAGAGCTGGCAATGCCCGCCGCCTG
Source organism: Bacillota bacterium (assembly GCA_023457175.1). Lineage (GTDB taxonomy): Bacteria > Bacillota > Clostridia > Oscillospirales > Ruminococcaceae > Yanshouia. The sequence continues at coordinate 2,469 of JAEWMM010000013.1, forward strand.
CGCGCTTGAAATGATTCACGCCTATTCGTTGATCCACGACGACTTGCCCTGCATGGACGACGACGACATGCGCCGCGGCAAGCCCTCAAGCCACAAGCAGTTTGGCGAGGGGCTGGCGGTGCTGGCTGGCGACGGGCTGTTAACGCTTGCTTTTGAGGTGGTGTCCAGCGAAGAAACACAGCGGCTGCTTGGGGCGGCCTGCGCTCTTGCGATGGTTCGTACGCTCTCAGCGGCGGCCGGCGAATACGGCATGCTGGGCGGTCAGGTCATTGATGTAACCAGCGAGGGGAAATCGCTCACGCCCTCACAGCACCGAGATATGGTAGCGATGAAAACCGGGGCGCTTATTCGCGCTGCGGTTCGTTGTGGCTGCATTGCTGCCGGTGCTTCGACCCATCAGACCGAGCTGGCGCAGTCCTATGCTAAAAAAATCGGACTGGCTTTTCAGATTACCGACGATATTCTAGATGTAACCGGTGACAGCACCGTGCTGGGTAAGAATACCGGCAGCGATGAAAAAGCGCATAAGATCACTTTTGTTTCGCTGCTGGGTCTGGAAGCGGCACAGAAAGAGGCGGACAATTTATTCGATAGCGCACAGCGCGACCTGGCGGAGCTGTTTCCCGAAAACACCTTTTTGCCCGCGTTGACCAATCTGCTGGCGCACCGCACCGCCTGAAAGTATTCTCCAACTAAAAGGAAGTAATCAATATGCCGATTATTCAGGTTCTTTGCAGCAACCCACTTGTCAACATCTGCGCGGTGGCCTGGTTTGCTGCGCAGGTGATCAAAACGCTGCTGCACTGGGTTTCCCATGGTAATTTAAGGCTGGAACGTATGACGGGTTCGGGCGGGATGCCCAGCTCGCATTCTGCGCTGGTGGTGTCGCTTACCATCGGCATGGCGCGCGTCGTGGGCTTTGCTTCGCCTGTATTCGCGCTGACCATCGCTTTCGCGGCGGTGGTCATGTATGACGCCATGGGCGTCCGTCGGGCTGCCGGTGAGCAGGCTAAAACCATCAACTGGCTGCTGGGCAGCTATAAGGATTTTTGGGATGTTTTAAAAGATCATCCGCTGTTAGATTTTGAAGATGATGAAGATATTGAAGATACCGCGCAGGAGGATGCACAAGACGCTTGTGCCGAGCAAAACCGCAAGGCGCTTAAAGAGTATCTGGGGCATACGCCGCTGGAGGTTATCGCAGGCGCGCTGCTCGGAATACTTATTGCAATGATCTATCCATTATAATTAACAAATTTAAATGCGCCGCCTATTGGCGATGCGCGAATTAAAAATATCTCAATATTTTTAATATTTAAGGGGTATGACATGGTTTCAAAACGAATTTTAGATCTGTCCGGCAACCCGCAGGGCTTGCGGCAGCTTTCGGTCTTTCAGCTAAAGCTTCTCGCCGAAGAAATCAGAGCTGAGCTGATTCATACCGTCTCGCGCACCGGGGGGCATCTGGCCTCCAATCTCGGCGTTGTGGAGCTGACATTGGCGCTGATCTATTGCTTTGATGTCGCCAAAGACAAAATTGTCTGGGATGTCGGGCATCAGTGCTATACCTACAAGCTGCTGACCGGCCGCCTGCACCGTTTTTCAACGCTCAGGCAGGAAAACGGCATATCCGGCTTTCCTAAATCCGAAGAGAGCGCTTATGACAGCTTTATCTCAGGTCACGCCAGCACGTCGATCGCGGCGGCCTACGGCTTAAAGCGCAGCATGACGCTGCAGGGTAAGAAAAACCACGTTGTGGCGGTTATCGGCGACGGCTCCCTGACCGGCGGCATGGCCTACGAG
>JAEWMM010000014.1 GCA_023457175.1 Bacillota bacterium
GCATTGTCTTTGCGGCTGCGCTGGCGCTCGTGGTCGGAAAATCCGAATACGGGCTTGAGGTGCTGCGGGACCTGCGCGACGCCGATATTCCCGCGGCCTCGGCGCTGGCTGCCAAAAAGGTGATTACGCTGTCGCTCGACGAAGCGGCGCAGGGACTTTCGATTAAGGTCGATATGCGCGGCGCCGCCTCGCAGGTCAGGGTGTTCATTCAAAAGCTGCATACCAATGTCGTCTATGAGGAAAAGAACGGCCGCGTGCTGCTCGATACCCGCGGCAGCATGCCGCAAGCCGCGGCGCAAAAGGCCGCCCCGACGGCCGATCTGCGCAGCCGCATTCAGGAATTCTCAATCGCCGAGCTCGTTACACTTTGCGACACCGTTCCGGCGGCGGAGATCGCCTTTCTTGAGCAGGGCATTATCATGAACCGCCGCATTGCCGAGGCGGGTATTGCCCAGGACTTTGGCATCGGCATGGGCCGCTACTTTGCCGGCAACGCCTGCACGCCTGCCGAACGCGCCAAAGCGCTGACCGCCGCCGCCTCCGAGGCGCGCATGGCGGGCTGTCCGCTGCCGGTTATGAGCAGCGCGGGCAGCGGCAACCACGGGCTGGTCGCCATTCTGCCCATCGCCATCATCGGCGAGAGCCTCGGCTGCCAAAAGGAAAAGCTGCTTCGCGCCGTGGCGCTCAGCCATCTGGTCACCATCTATGTCAAGTCCTACCTCGGCTCGCTCTCGCCCGTGTGCGGCTGCGGTGTGGCGGCGGGCGTGGGCTGTGCGGCAGGCCTCGTCTATCTGCGTGACGGGGGCACACAGCAAATCTGCGACGCCATCAACAACATGGTGGCGGGCATTTCGGGTATGATCTGCGACGGCGCAAAGCTTGGCTGCTCGTATAAGCTCTCAATTGCTGCCGACGCTGCGGTCGACGCCGCGGGCATGGCGCTGCAGGGCATTTCGATTCCCGCCAACAACGGCATTCTGGGTCCGACCGCCGAGGACACCATTCAAAATCTGGCGCAGGTTTCAAATATTGGCATGAACAACACCGACAATATTATTCTGGATGTCATGCTGCACAAATGCATCTGATAAAGCGGTGTTTTATAGCCGCTTAACTTTAAAATCACCCTTATATTTGCACGGATTTTTTCCGTGCCGCAAAGCGGACGACAAAGACGGGCCGCCTTAGGCGGTGAGCCTAACGCGACAGCACAAGGAACAGGCCGCAAAGACCGGGGGATTTTGGCGTTAATCAACTATAATGGCAAGCCGGAGATTGACGCCCCTTTTTCAGCATATACTTTGGAACCAACCTCCCGCACAGGGCGGGCACCGCGTCGTGTTGCTTTAAATTAAAGCCCGTTGTCACCAAACAGGAGCCTTGTCGGCATCGATTCCGTCGATGCTTTGCACCGCTCACAGGCCCGAATGCCGGCGTTTTCTGATAGCCGACGCCGGCAGTGCTTATTTAAGGACGTAATGCTGCGCCATGCGTTTTTGCGCCAAGGCGGCATTCGCAATAGCAAATTAGATTAATGAGGAGGAACGCACATGAACAACCTGTTAGCATTTTTGATTCTGGCCGCCATCTATTACATAGGCGAGTTTGTCGGAACCAAAACCAAAGCCTGGATACCGTCGGTATTCGTCATCGCCTGTCTGTTCCTGTTTGGCTTCTGGACCTTCTTCCCGAAGGATATTGTAGCCCTTGCGGGAATGGGGCCGCCTTTGGGCGGCGCGCTCGTCATCATGCTGTGCATCACCCACATGGGCACCATCATCAGCATCAAGCAGCTGCTTGAGCAGTGGAAGATTATCTGCATCACCCTTGCCGGTCTGGCCGGCATGGTTGCGCTCTGCTGGTTTGTGGCAATGCCGATTACCGGCCGCGAGTTTGTCATTGCGGGTCTTCCGCCCCTGACCGGCGGCATCGTCGCCGCGACCATGATGCAGACCGCTGCGGCTGAAAAGGGTCTGATGACTGCCTCGGTGCTGGCCATTGCCATGTATTGTGTGCAGGGCTTTGTCGGCTATCCCCTCACCGCCGTGCTTCTCAAGCGCGAGGGCCGCAAGCTGCTGTCCTCTTACCGCAAGGGCGAGGTCAGGCACACCGTCGCCGCAGGCGGCGTCGACTCCGACGCGGGCAACATGAAGGTGGCGGAAGCGCCCAAGAAGCGCCTGATTCCCGCCATGCCTGAAAAATACTCCTCCACAGCGTTTATTCTGTTAAAGCTGATGGCGGTCGCCTACCTGTCCAACCGCCTTGCGGCGCTTTCGGGCGGCAAGGTCAATCAGGCCGTTATCACGCTCATTCTCGGTATTATCTTTACCGAAATCGGTTTTTTGGACAAAAACTCGCTGCAAAAGGCCGGCTCCTACGGCTTTTTGATGTTCGTGCTGATGATCTACGTGTTTGACGGCTTAAAGAATGCAACGCCTGAGATGCTGGCCTCCTGCATCGGCCCGATGGCAATTATCATCGTGCTCGGCGTGGCGGGCATGGGCATACTGTCCATCGCCGTCGGCAAATTCCTGGGCGTCAGCTGGGAGATGGCGTTTGCCACCTCGCTCACCGCGCTGTACGGCTT
>JAEWMM010000015.1 GCA_023457175.1 Bacillota bacterium
CGCGCTATCGTAATTCCGAATGATCATGCCGGTAAAGGTAGCGGAGATCATCAGCACCAGCAGCCAGACAATACGCTTTCTGGCAAGCGTAAAAACACCCGCCTGCATATAGTTTTCTTCGATGGGCTCCATCGCCGCCATCTTATAGATGTCCTCGGTGGCTTCCTCTTCCATGACGTCGACGATGTCGTCGATGGTGATAATGCCCACAAGGCGGCTTTCGTTATCGACAACCGGCAGCGTAAACAGGTCGTATTTTTTGAATATTTCGGCGACGCCGGCCTGATCGTCATGCGTTTTAACCGCCATGATATCGGTCTCCATAATGTCGCCGATCAATTCGTCGTCGTGCGAGGCGAGCACGTCGCGCAGACGGACGGTGCCCTCGAGCTTGCGGCGCGCGTCGGTCACGAACAGCAGCGAGATTGATTCCTTATCCTCGCTCTGGCGGCGCACCTCCGCAATGGCGCGCTTAACGTCCCAGTTGCGGTCAACCTCCATAAACTCAATGGTCATCAGGCTGCCCGCCGACGCTTCAGGATACATAAGCATCACATTGATCTGCCTGCGGGTATCGGGGTCGGATATTTTGATGACGCGCTTGACGATCGAAGCCGGCATCTCGTCAAGAAAATCGACGGTGTCGTCCATGAACAGCTCGTCAAGAATACCCGCGAGCTCTTTATCGGTGATGCCCTCTACAATACGCTGCTGGAGGTCGCGCTCCAGATAAGCGAACACCTCGGCCGACATCTCCTTTGGCAGCAGCCGAAACAGCACCTGCACACGCGGATCCTCAGGATATTCGCCGATGGCCTCCGCAAAATCCACCACATTCATTTCCTGAATGATGCGGCGAACCTGAAGAAATTTTTTTTCATCAACAAGCCCTAAAAGGGTCTGCAACTCCCCAATGGTCTTCCCTCCCTGTCTTTGCGCCGCAGCAAAGCAGCCTATCGCTCTTTGCCACGGCGCGCACGATTAACTGAATAACATTTTCTGTTTTGCCGCCCTTCTATAGTCCAGCAGCCTGAAAACCGGATTATTATTATGATTTCTGCCCCTGCCGCATTGCGGTTCGTCGTTCTCCGGCAGACACAAAATATCCGCGCCAGTCCGGCGCGCGTCTCTAAGCTGCTTGACTATACCTATTAAGCTTTCCCTTTTTGGGCAGCAAAAAAATGACCTCAAAAATTTTGCGGTCATCGGCGTCAATGTATATCAAATTGGAAAGGCAGCCAAAACAGGGCGCATTCTGTCCTAAAGCGCAATGACAGGACAATGAATGTGCCGTCGTAAAGGCGGTTTTCCAGTCTGACTACTATGACCACCTGTCGTATCCATTCATTGTCACCTCCACTGCTTTTTCTGTTTCTATTTTATTGTAAATATGCCCGGTTGTCAATTCCGGCGCAAAAATAAAAATAACGTGACGCCGGAGGAACCCCCCTGAGTATGGGATTCCTCCGCGCTTTTAGCTGTAAGGATTTTTTATTCGCTGATTTTTAACAGACCAGAACGCCGGCCGGCGGTTAATCCTGCATGGAATAGCCGTCGAGACTGCCGTGCTGCTCCCAGTAATCAAAGCGCCTCATCGTTTCGGTATAAGTTTCCTGACAGACGTCCGGCAGCGTGCCGCCAAGCACCTTTTGGGCGGCCTTAAAGCCCGCCTCCACCGCGCCGCGCAGCGCGGCAATCTTCGACGTGTCCCCGCCTGAAAGCGAGACCGCCATATCCACCAAACGGGTGGCCACGGCGTCGACGCCCCACTCGCCGTCCTTGGCTATAGCCTTCGCCGCCGTTTCGGGGGTATCCTGCGGGCCCAGAAATTGCGACATCCAGCCGTTCGGGTCCTGCACCGCGCCCGGCTGCTGTCCGGGAACGGCGCCCTGTGCCATTTTTGCCTTTGCAGCCTGCTTGCCCATCATGTCGGTTATAAGACGCCGCATGCTTTCGGCGCGCGCGTCTTTTAATGCTTTGATCCGGCTGTCGCTGAGTTTTTTAAGCGGCCGGTAGTCGGCGGCTTCGGTTTTGGCGTGCGTCCCGGCGCGGACAAAGGCATCCTCTCTGCTCCGGGCGGCGGCGGTTTTATCTACAGCTTCCTTTTGGGATGCGGCGCTTTCGGCTTTCTGCCCGGTGTCGGTATCGGCAGTACCCTTAATGTAGCGCCCGCCGGTGGTAACCTGGCTGATCGTCATTACAATTCCTCCTTTTCGGTCGGTCTAACGGCTCTTATTGGTATAATCGGCGCATGTTTGTAAAAGTTAAGCCTGTTCGCGGTTTTACCGTCTCCCGGCGCTTGCGGCGGACGGATGTTTGTGATAGGTTTTTAATAAAGCAAATTTTATAATAACGGAGGATTTTAGCATGATGGACGTGTTTGAATGCATCAAAGAACGGCGCAGCATACGCGATTTTGAGGATGCCGCCGTACCGCGCGCATTGATAGAGGAAATTGTCGGCGCGGCCGCGTTCGCGCCCTCCTGGAAAAACACCCAGATCGCCCGATATATTGTTGTGGAAAGCCGGGACAGGATCGACCTGCTTGCCGAGCAGTGCGTTATGGGCTTTGCGCCGAATACCGCTACGATGAAGCGTGCCGCCGCGCTCGTCCTTGTCACGATGGTCAACGGGCGCTCAGGGTATGAGCGGGACGGGTCTTTTTCAACGTCAAAGGGCGACCGTTGGGAGATGTTTGACGCTGGCATCGCAACCCAGACCTTTTGTCTGGCGGCGCACGCCAAGGGCTTGGGCACCGCAATTCTGGGCATTTTTGATGACAAAAAGGTCGAAGAATTGTTTGGCTTGCCCGAAGGCCAGCAGTTGGCCGCCATCATTGCGCTCGGCTATCCCAAGGGTCAGGCGGCGGCCCCCCGCCGCAAGCCGGTTGAGGAGCTGCTCTCATACCGATAATCAGGGAATATCTTACTTTATATGGCCCTGTTATTTTCCTTATTTGTCACACTTTATATTGCGTTTCTTCATTATTTGTGCTATTATGACGTCAAACGACTATTCTCGCCCCGCAGAGGGGTTTATCCGGCGTTTAGGGTGCTCATATTTGAGAGGAGGACTTCTTTTGAACCACGAGAATTTTATTTCTGCTCTCAGCGCGTCGGCTGATGAAATGAAAGGCAAATATCTGACCTTTTGGACCTTCGGACAGCTCTTGGGTATCCCGATTTCGCTGGTGGTGCAGATTGTCGGCATGCAGGA
>JAEWMM010000016.1 GCA_023457175.1 Bacillota bacterium
GCAAAATAACCGTCTGATCGCACTTTCGGGGCTGATCACCGGTATTTCGGCCACCTTTTCGATGACGGCATCCTCCTATCTGTCGGCCAAAAGCGAAAACGACCCCCGCGCATTGAAATCCTGTACTTATACCGGCGCGATGTATCTGATCACCGTGGCATTGCTGATCGCGCCCTATCTGCTGCTGCCGGTGCATGCCTATCTGCCCGCCCTGATCAGCATGCTGACCGTTGTCGCGCTGATTATACTGGGCTTTAATTACTACATTTCGGTGGCCAAGTCGCTGGATTTTAAGCGGCGCTTTCTTGAGATGTTCGTCATCTCCGGTTCGGTGGCGCTGCTCTCGTTCGCGGCGGGTGTGCTGATTAAGGCATGGCTTGGTATTGACATTTAACAGCGAAACTGTTATTTATGGCGTATAGCTGCGCCTCTCCCTTTTTGTTGAAAATATAATGCAAAATCCCTCAGAAGCTGCAAGCCGCCGCATACAATAACCAACCGTCAGGTTATAAATGGGATATTGGTTGTGGATATTTGTTTAGCGCTATAGTCAAGCAGCTCAAAGGCAGGCGCAGGATGAGTGCAAATATTTTTTACATGTCAAAGCGGGGCGCGGGCGGGCTGCCCCCCGGCAAGAACGACCACGCGGCGGGACACAAAACAGACCGTTAAGACTATTACTATTTTGAGCTGTTTGGCTATGCATAAAACCGGCTATTCAGAAGGTGCCTGTCAAAAAACTGATATTGCAAAAAAAGTTGCACAAATTAAAAGTTTTGGTCAAGCTTTTTCAAAAGCTTGCAGGGAGTGGGACGGCGTCCCACACGTGCTTTTATCGTTCAAAAAACGCAGGAGGGGAAGTAAAACAGTCTGGTGGACTATTTTACCGTGAGGAACCCCCGCAAGGGGATTCCCCGATGCCGCGTTAAGCGGCATTTGTCTGTGCAAATTTCTGAAACCTTGCCACTTGTTTGACAGTCTGAAGGTGCCTGTGCGGTCTTAGACCGCACAGGCACCTTTTCATATAGTTATAAATAACAATTATTATACCAATAGCAAACAGACGCTTTGCGGTACGCCGGTCAGCTTGCCTTTTTGGGCAGGCGCAGACGCTGGCCGACATAGATATGGTCCTGATCGGTTATGATATCCTGATTGGCCGCCAGAATCTCATCCCACATCTCCACGTCGCCAAGCTGTTCCTTGGCAATGTTCCAGATGTTATCGTCATAATCTACAACATAGTAGATATACCCGTCTTGATCCGGCTGGATGACCGTGGCCGGTTCGACGGGAGACGCGTCAGGCGTCGAGTTGGTGCGGTTCGCACCCGGTTCATCGGCAGTTGGTTCCTTAGGCTCAGCGGCATCGGCCTGCTCTTGATCGGTTGGCTGCGCCGGTGCGGTATCGACCGGCGTAGGCCTGTCCGTCATTGGGTCCGGCACAGCGGCCGGAGCCGCCGCCTGACCGGACAGCATAATTCTGGTACCGTCCTCCGGGAAGGGTTCGCCGCCCATCGACAGCCGGTTGATATGCCGCATCAGCGCCTCGTCCAGCGCCGAGAATTCGTTGAGCATTTTAGATTTACCGATCATCGGAAAATCGTCGCCGCCCGCCGCCAGAAAATCGTTGACAGCTACGACATATTCTGCCGCAATGTCCAGCGGCTTGCCGTTAATCAACACATTTTTGACCCGTCCGCCGGCGGGCGCCGCCCGATCCGCCGTAAAGGTCAGCCCCGAAACCTGCAAAAATGCGCCGTTTTCTTCGGGCAACGCTTTGACCGCGCTCTCTAAAGCCGCGCGCAGGTTGGAACCATTGATCTTTTTGGTCACAATATAATTGCCAAAAGGCAGCACGTTAAGAATGTCGCCCTTTGTGATGTCGCCCGCAGGAATAGAGGCACGAATGGCGCCGCCGTTGAGCAGCGCGATCTGCGCGCCCGATTCAACGCGCATGGCGTCGGCGATGAGATTGCCCAGATTCGTTTCTCCTGTACGGACAGCCGTCCGCTCGCCGTTGAGCGCCACCGGCGTCTGTCCCAGCACCTCTGAGAGAATCTGCTGCTGGCTGATTATGATTTCCTCCAGCTTGGCGTCTATGGCGGGGTCGGACAGCCCTTGCAGCCGGGAGTCACCCGCCCGGATAACCTCGGCCGCCGACGAACGGGTGGCATGATCCAGTGTGACAACGCCAACCGCTTTCATATATTCGCCCGCCGAAACAATCAACGTGTTCCCTACCCTTTTGCCCTGCTCCAGCAGCGTATGGCTGTGTCCGTCGACAATAAGGTCGATGCCCGTAACCGCTTTCGCTACCCCCTCAGAGGTATAGGTACTGCTGCTGTTAAGGCCCAAATGGCAAAGCGCAATAATATAATCGACCTCGGCCGCCTTCAGCACGCTGACCGCCTCGGCTGCCGCCGCATAGGGGTCGTAAAATTCTATGGTCTCGACATTGACCGGGTTGGTCTTGTACGCCGTTTCGGGGGTAGAAAGCCCGAATACGCCGATCTTGATATTCTCGCGCTGAATCACGGCGTAGCCGTCGAGCAGCTTTTTATCGGTACCCTTTTTGATAATATTAGCTGAAAGCATCGGTATTGGCGTCTGAAAAGACAGCCCAACCAAATGGTCGCTGCCATAATTAAAATCATGATTGCCGGGGGCCATGGCGTCATAACCCGCCGCCGTCATCAAATCTAATATGCTTTTGCCTTGATCCAGCGTTGCAAGGGCGGTACCGTGGAATG
>JAEWMM010000017.1 GCA_023457175.1 Bacillota bacterium
GAATACGTTCGTCGGCCATTGGCCCGTCGAAGGCGGTAAGATCCTTTTTGCGCTGGGCAATCAGAAAGTCAACGCCGTACAGCGGCACCCGCCGGTAGTCGCCGATGACGCGCCCGCGCCCGTAAGCGTCGGGCAGACCGGTGAGCAGGCCGACGTGCCGGGCCACCTTTGTCCGCTCGGGGTAAGCGTCGAACACCCCTTCGTTGTGGGTCTTGCGGTAGGCGTGAAAATGCGCTAAAACGGTGGGATCAAGCGCATAGCCGTACTGCTCCAGCGCGCCGGTCGCCATTTTTAAGCCGCCGTAAAGGTTGACAATGCGCTTTAGCGGCGCGTCGGTTTGCAGGCCGACAATGACCTCGTTATCTTTGTCTATGTAGCCGGGCAAAAAGCTGTCTATGCCGGAAACGGTCTTGGTTTCGACATCCAGAATGCCCTTTTTCAGCTCTTCCATAATCAGTTGGTGGCATTTTGCCCAGACCGTCCGGGTCTTCTCGGTGGGGCCGGCCAAAAACGCGTCGTCACCCTCGTAAAGCGTGTAGTTTTTCAGGATAAAATTGCGCACGTCAATTTCATCGTTCCAAAGGCCGGCGTTAAAGCCCCGCCATGCAGTGGTTGTCATCATGCGTCAGTCCTTTCTTGATGCCTAAAATTTCTGAAAGCATCTGCTGATACCCTCGTGTTTCGTTCTTGTCCATTGCAGGCGTATCCTGCAATGGACATCGCATGCCCAACGGTGCGTATTTGTGTACGCCCAGCGTATGATAGGGCAGCAACTCGACCTTTTGAATATTGGGAATGCTGCAAAGGTAGCGCCCAAGCGCCTTAATGTGCGCCGGGGAATCGGTCAGCCCCGGCACGACGACATGGCGGATCCACAGCGGGGTGCCGCTGTCGCAGACGGCCTGCAAAAACGCATCCGGAACCGCCATATCCCCGCCGGTCAGCAGCGCATAATCGCTGGGACTGTAATGCTTGACGTCGAAGACGACAAGGTCGGTAACGTCGAGCAGCGCCTTGTAGTCGCCGTTGCCGTAGCCGGCGGTGTCCAGACAGGTGCCGATCTGCTCGGCCTTGCAGGCGTGAAACAGCGCGGTCAAAAATTCCGGCTGCAACAGCGGTTCGCCGCCTGAGCAGGTGATGCCGCCGGTTTTTCCGTAGTAGGGTCGGTAGCGTTTAAGCAGTCTGATCACCTGCGCGACGTCCATCTCCTTGCCGGAATCGAGCCGCCAGGTATCGGGGTTGTGGCAATAGCGGCACCGCAGGCGGCAGCCCTGAAAAAACAGCACGGTGCGAATGCCGGGGCCGTCCACCAGCCCCATCGTTTCGATTGAATGAATTTGGCCTCTAAGCATACCGGCACCGCCTTCAAAACCAATTTTAGAATAAGAAAAAGCCGACAATCCGGGCGTAAATTGCCCAGACGGTCGGCGCTACGATTATACTTCATGTGGTTAAGTCCACGGTTCCGTCAGTCATATAATCTATGGTCAAAATTCTAGCATGACGTTGTTTTTTTGTCAATTCACATTTCAGGCAATCCTTTTGCGTGCAGGGGGGATTGTTTAAAGCAAACTGCATAATAACAATATCTAGATTGTTTGGTGGGGAGAACCGCAAAATGTAGCTTTATGCCGGGCCCCTGATAAAACCGGCGTGTTGACAGCCCGCTGTGGGAATGCTACTATCGTATTGACAATGATTGGATAAAAAGGAGGCTGTTTTTATGGCAGAGATCGTTCATACGGTGGTATTCGCCTGCGGGCAGGGGGGTGGTAATCCCTGTCCGGTCGTTCTGGACGCCGAGCGGTACACCACCGAAGAAATGCAGGCGATGGCGAAGGCCTTTATGCAGGAAACGGCCTTTGTCTGTCCGTCCGATAATTCCGAATGCGATTTTAAGCTGCGCTATTTTGTGCCGCTGCATGAGATGGGCATGTGTGTGCACGCCACCGTCGGTTGTGCGACGGTGCTGGTGCGGCAGGGACGGGCAAAGACAAGCCCGATACGGTTCGAGACGCAGCTCGGTGTTGTCAGCGCTGAATGGGCCTGGCGGGACGGAGAGGTCGATGTGGCTGTGGCACAGTTTCTGCCCGTCTTTTTAGAGGAGAACCCCACGCCGCAGGCGGTATGCGAAGCGCTGGGCATCGACAGGCAGGCGCTGGGGAGGTATCCGATTCAATCAGTGGCGACCTCGCGTCAAAAACTGATGGTGCCGTTAAAGAACCGGGAGACGCTGGACAGCCTCCGACCGAATTTTGAATATCTCTGGCAGCTTTGCGACGACTATAACACCACCGGCTTTTACCCTTTTGCCCCGGGTCTGGATGACGACGGGACGCCGGTCTTTTTCGCGCGGCAGTTCCCAAAGCGGGCGGGCTATGACGAAGACCCTGCCACCGGTGTCGCGGCGTCGGCACTGGGGGCATATCTCGCGCAAACGGCAGGTCTGCCGGTGCAGCAGGGCTGGAACAGCTTTAGAATTTTACAGGGGTTTGCGATGGGCAGACCCAGCATGATCACGTCCGAGGTTTTTCTCAGCGGAGGCACGATTACGGCGACGCGGATTAAAGGCAACGCCGCGCTGGTATAGCGCGGCGTCATAGTAAAAAGGCGGCGGTTCTGCATCCCGCGGGGCGCGGCGAACAGCGTGGGCAATATCCCTAAGCAAAACAGTCGTGCCAGACCTCGTAAAACGGGCGAACCGGCGCGGGTGTAGCGGGATGATCGCCCAGCAGCTTTTCCATCCAGATCATGTCGTACCAGGTGTTAAATTTAAAGCCGCACTGGTGAAAGTGCGCTACCTTCTCGTAGCCCAGACGCGCGTGAAACTTCGGGCTGTCGGTGTTTAGATGGGGGTCCTCGCCGGTGGGTAAAGCGATGCAGGCGTTCAGGTTTAAAATATTCAGGCAGCGCAGCACCGCCTCCAGCCTTTCGTAGAGCGCCCGGCCGATGCCGCCCCCACGGCAGTCTCCAGACACATAGACGCTGGTTTCAACCGCCCGGTCATAGGCGGTCCGGCTTTTGAAGGCCGACGCATAGGCGTAGCCCACAATCTTATCGCCCTGCAGCGCCACCAGATAGGGGTAACGGGTCAAGGTGCTGCGGATGCGCCCGGCAAATTCCTCGGCCGAAGGCACGGTATATTCAAACGAAATGGCGGTATTTTGAACATAGGGCGCGTAAATTTCAAGCAACGATTCGGCGTCCTCCGGTACGGCGGGGCGAATGACAACGGGCTGCGGCATAAAAATTCCTCATTCCTCTATTGGTTTTAATAAAGCCATACAGATACCGGCCTTATACATTTTTAAATAGTTAATATATGGCTGTATGCCACATGTTGCAAAAGGCTTTAGACAGAATCAG
>JAEWMM010000018.1 GCA_023457175.1 Bacillota bacterium
GTACAGTACGGGCTGACAACCTTTATTCCGCTTTATTTTATTGGCGTATTCATGCAGACTGAGGCTGATGCAAACATGAATCTGACCGTTTTTTCAATGGCTGGCGCCGTCGCCACCCTGCTGGGGGGGCGCATTGCCGACCGCTACGGCTTTCGCCGCATGATCCATGCCAGTTTTTGCGCACTGGCGCTTTGTCTCGTTGTTTTAACACAGTGCCGCAGCAGCTTCGCAGCGGCAATTATGGTTATTCTGATCGCGCTTGCACTGAGCGGTTCCTACAGCTCCATGATTGCGTTGGGGCAATCGTTTCTGCCAAATCATATTGGCTTTGCCTCCGGGATATCGCTCGGTCTGGCCGTTAGCGTCGGGGGTGTATTTGCACCGATAATCGGAAAAATCGGAGACACTTATGGCATCATGTCGGCTATGTATACCGTGACTGGCGTTGCTTTTCTCTCGTTGCTGCTCACACTGCTTTTGCCAAAGCATGAGAAATAAAAAGCAAAGATTTAGTGCCATTATTTTTAAGAACAGCCCTATCAAGCCATATTCTATTGTCAGAAAAGGCGCGCTGTCGGTTATAACGGTCTAATGTGTCTTAAACGGCGCAGGATTGTTGCAGATTGCGTAACTGTACGAAAAGTTGTGCGCAGAGGCAGACTGCCTATGCGCACATGCTTTTTATATTTCACTTTGTCTGTTTGACAGGGATATACTGTATCTAAGGTATAAATTTGGCTAACAACATATCGGCTAAAAGGCAAAGGAACATATACAGGCTTTTAATAAGGGAAGCGGCCCTACTGGACCGCTTCCCTTTAGACTATTTTGCTTAAATTTTCTTCAAATTGGAGATCAGCGCAACCGCGATAGCCCAGAAAAGCTGATAGATCATAAGCTGGCCGAAACCTATTGCAGGCATCGCACCGGTAAACGCCAAAAACGCGACCAGCGCATAGCCAAGCACCAGTCCGGCCATTTGCAGCACCGTGCCGATAACCATCGCCTGTTTCAGGGTGTGAATGGCCGCCAGCGCCCGCAGCCGAACGGCGGCGCCCGCCAGCGACATGATATAGGCCTTAGCCCGCTCTTTCGGGGCGATCAGCGTCAGATAACGCTCGCGCAGCTCAGAAGGGATTACCTGAACAAATTCCTCGGGGTAGTGATAATCCGTAGCGATCTTCTTCGGTGTGATATTCGGGTCGGTGGCGTGGACGATAAGGCTGAGCTCCTTCTTCGCCAGCACCTGCAGCCACCTGGCCACCTCGGCACTCGGGCGGTAGCTGAGTACAAACATCGCTGTAACCTCGCCGGAATTAGCGAGATAAAGAATCTCCCGGTCGCCCTTGACATACTTCTTCTCGTAATCATGCGACGGCATTTCGACGCCGTAAGCGCTCATAAGCGCGCGGTTGCCGATTAAAACCATCTTGCCGTCAACCTGAGCGCTTAAGCCCCTGCCGTCCTTATAAACAACGTCGGTGACCGGCTTTAAAATATCGCTTTTATTGCCGATCATCTCCATAAAGATGCTCTTGAGCAATCCATCCACCCGGCACATCAGGCTGGCGGCATCCAGAATGGCCTCGTCGATGCGGCTTTGCGCAAAGGCCTTGATGCCGTGCATCTCGACCGCGCCGGCGGGGTATAATTCGCCGGAATCGACCGCCACGCAGTTCATATCCTCAAAGGTTTCGACTGCGCTGTAGCCGGAGATGAACGCGCCCTCGCGCGACAGACGTTTGGCGGCCCGCAGCAGCGGCAGGTTGCCGACAATGGTGGGCGTCAGCGGAGAAGCCATGCAAAGCACAACGCAGAAGATGGTAAACGCCTCAAGCGGCGTGCGGTCAAACGCCAGCCAGCACACCAGCGAAAGGCCCACGGCAAACAGCAGAAAAATCGGCGCGATATAGCGGCTGAAATTTTCGGAATAGTCGTCGCTATATGAAAGCTTTAAAAACTTCTCAGGAAAATCCACCCTGACGGGATAGGCAATTGCAGGCTCCGAAAAACCCTGCCCTTCGGCCAGCTTATCGGCCAGCTTGTCGCCGGACAGCAGATATTCTCCCGTGCGCTGCGCGTCGACCGATGCGACGGCAAAATTGCGCTCAATACGCAGAATCATCATGCGCTTGCCGATTGTATTGGCAAACAGCGTCAGCCCTGCGACGACGAAATAAAAGCTGCTTTCGCCGGTACGGATCTGCTCAGGATTCATGATCAGCGCCACCCCGTGCGCAATAACAGCCAGCGCGCAAAGCGCCGCGGGTGTGTCGTGGTCGGCTTTAAGCGTGAACAGCGATACCAGTCCGCCGCCGATAACGGCATTGGCGGCCAGCGCGCCGATGACAAATACCACGAGATTTACCATCATAAATACGCGCATATCCACCTCGGGGCAGATCGGGTTTAAGAGCGGCAGCGGATAAAGATTGCACAGCGCCAGATACAAGAGCAGCGCCGCGCACCCGCCTGTGACAAGCAGCCGGGTTG
This sequence comes from Bacillota bacterium, assembly GCA_023457175.1. Taxonomy (GTDB): domain Bacteria; phylum Bacillota; class Clostridia; order Oscillospirales; family Ruminococcaceae; genus Yanshouia. Next base: position 2,494 of record JAEWMM010000018.1, read on the forward strand.
AGAGGCTGCGCTTGATGCTCAAAATGTCGTAGCGTACGTCGCGCACGTCGGCGGGGCTGGCGTATTCGCCCTCCTCGTCCTCCTCCGCGGGCATCGCTTTTTTAGCCTTGGCGGCGGCGCGGGGCGGGGGCGCCTGCTCGCGCACCTGTTTGGTCCGCTTGGCCTTTTTATCCGGCTTGCTCTTTGTGTCGGCATCGGCCTTCTTTTCAGGCGCTGCCTCGGTTAGTGTTCTGCCTTGGCGCAGACCGCCAAAATACTGGCTGATTCCTTCCAGGCTGTCCGAATCGGTTTCGCCTGCGGCCGCATCCGGCGCAGCCCGCTCCTCAATTGCAGAGAAGGAGCTTTGCATAAACTTTTGTATCTTTTCCTGCCTGCGCAGGTGCAGGTCGCCATCCTCCTGCGGTCTCACGGCGGGTATGACCCGGGTCTTATCGCTCAGAGCGCCGGGGGCCGCCGCACGGTTGGTCGGCAGATCGGTTCGCGTCACCACAGCGGCGCGCTCGACCGGCTTTGCAGTCGCCTGTGCGCTTTTGGCAAACGGAGAATCCGCCGCCGGCTTTTCAAACCCGCTTTTTGGCCGCTTGGGCGCTTCAAACTCGCCGGTCATGCCCTTGAGCTGAAACGGCGCGGTGCTGCCTTGTTTTTGTTTGGCGGAAGTCTTCGGGCGCTCACGCGCGGGCGCCGGATCAAGCGACGCCTTTTTTACCGATTCCTTTTTGCGCTGTACCTCCGCCAGAATATCATCCACATTGTAGTTACTGGCCATCCTCCCCGCCCCTTCTACTTTGCTTTGATTCCTTTTCTCTGCCGCGTGACCTCATACAGCAGAATGCCCGCCGCCACCGAAGCGTTAAGCGAATTGACCTGTCCGCACATCGGCAGGCTGACCACCACATCGCTTCGCTCTTTGAGCAGACGGGAAACGCCGCTGCCCTCCGCGCCTATTACC
>JAEWMM010000019.1 GCA_023457175.1 Bacillota bacterium
CCAATGCCGAAAGTCCGGTGGAACTTGCGGGGTAGGGGTACTGATCACAGGTAACCTGCACGCCTGCGCGGCGCGCGCGTTCAATTTTTCCCAACAGCTCGCCGGAACGACCCCACTGCTGTTTTCCCATCAACTTAAGGTGCGAAATTTGCAGCCGCACGCCGGATAGCCGCGCAATGCTGAGCATCTCATCAATCGCCTGAAATACACGGGGGCCCTCGTTGCGTATATGCACTGCCAGAATCGCATCATGGCGCCGCAGCACCTTGGCCAGCGCGATCAATTCCGCCTGTCGGGAAAAGCTGCTCGGGGGGTAGATCAACCCCAGCGACATGCCGAATGCGCCCATTGAAAGCTCACGGTCTAGAACCTCTTCCATTCCATGCAGCTGTTCTTTGGCAGGCGGCTCCATGCCAAAGCCCATGACGGAGCCGCGCAACGTGCCGTGCCCGATTAGAACGCCGTAGTTAATACAGGGCGCGCTGCGCATGATATGCGCGGCGTACTGCTGGGTATTATAATCGGTCAGTGGAATCGATTCAGCAGGGCTTGGCACCATCGCATAGTAAAAATCACAGATCTGCTGATAAAACATGTCGCTCAACGGAAATGACGAGATACCGCAGTTTCCGACAATCTCGGTTGTCACGCCCTGAAACAGTTTGCTGCGCGGGCGTGTTTGCCGGGCAAACGGAACCAACTCAGAATGGGTGTGAATATCGATAAAGCCCGGTGCGGCGATATTTCCGTTCACGAAAAGTTCGTGAGCGGCCGTGGCGTTGATCCGCACGGCGATTTCCTGAATTATGCCATCGGATACGGCAATATCTCCGACAAAAGAATCGGTGCCCTTTCCGTCGATTATCCGTGCATCTCGTAAAATCAGATCGTACATAGCGGTTTCCTTTCCGGCCGTCACCGTTCAAAAGTGTTTCGGCCTTTATCGAGATTATGATAGCACGTTCTCAGTGCCAAATCCATAGTTTCCATTAAAATTTGAAAATAAATTTTCAAATTTAGCTGTTTTAGTTAAAGTCTCAAAATATATATCGGCATAAAAACTGATTTTTTTAAATGATTGTTTTTGTTAAGATAAAATTTATGAAAATATTTTTTCGAAATCATTGACAAACATCCTGTGTTTCGCTATCATGAAATCATGGAAGGGGATGCCAATGGAAGGGAATATTTTGTCGATTATTGAAGATAAGTATGAAAGCTTTTCGAAAACAAACAAGCAACTGGCTAATTATATCCGTGAGCACGCCAACACCGCAGCGTTTCTCTCAATAAAAGAGATGGAAGCCGTTTCCGGCGTCAGCGTTGCAAGTATCAGCCGTTTTGTAAAAGAGATCGGCTGTCAGGGGTATGCCGATTTTCAGAAGCACCTTGCCGGAATGCTGCTTAAAAATGTAACCCCCATGCAGGAGATCAAGGATTCAATTACCCGCCATAGCGAGGGCGGCACATTGAAAACGCTGATTGAAGCCAACCAGCGCACGCTGGCATTCTTATACAGCGAAGATTTACAGAAAAACTTTGACGCGACGATTGAGCGCGTCAAAAATCTGCACGGAAAGCTTTATATCACGGCATCCCGCTCCTCGTTTTGCGTCGCCTATTTTCTGCACTTTATGCTTAAGGGCTTTATGCCAAACGTCGAGCTTCTGGTCGACGATCATAACGATATCTCCAACCGGCTTCTCTATGTCACGCCTGAGGATATGCTGATTGCAATCAGCTATTCCCGCTATACCCGAATTTCTTATGAGCTCGCATCCTTTTTTCGAGAGCTGGGCTGCTGCGTCGTGTCTGTTACCGACAGCTATCAGTCGCCCATTGCACTATGCTCAAACTTTGTTTTGCTCGGAAAAAACATAGACGGTGCGTACGGCTTTGCCGGGGCAATGACCCTTGCCAACTGCTTGGTGACGGCACTCGGTCAGATAGACGGCGAACAGACGCTGCAGCAGATGAAGCGTCAGGATGCGATTGCCCTTGCGCAAAATCTCTATCTTTAAGGTCGTCTCATACCCTCCGGAACAGTTATAGACGTACGATGTAACTGTATTGGGTGGTTTGGAGATATATCACAAAGGCAATTTGAAGGAGGAAACGCTATGATTTTTGGGCTGCCTGCAATCTTGGGATTCCTACCACTGCTGCTTTATATTATCTTGATGCTTAAAGGCAAAGATATGAATCTTTCGGTTCTGGTCTGCGTTCTTCTTGGCGCTATTATGACCGGAGAATCTATTCTTGGATTTGGCGCAACACTGCAAAAATCACTCAGTTCATTCCTGTCGCTGATCGGTTTTATCATTGTTCTGGGCGCAGGCCTCGGCGAGGTGCTTACCCGCACCAAGGTGGCGCATAACATTGTCCATTTTGTCATTAAAAAAACCAAGCTTAAGACCAAAAAGCAGGCGATTCTCGTCTCGATGATTACCTGCACGACGCTGGTATCAATGCTCGGCACCCTCGCCGGCTCGAATGCCATCATCGCCCCGATCCTGATCCCGATTGTCGCCAGTCTTGGATTGACCCCCGCGACGCTGGGCGTTATCTTTCATGGTGCAGGCGCAACCGGCCTGTACATCGGGCCGTTTGTTCCGCCCGTTGCGACCATTATGGGCCTGACTGGTCTTACTTACAGCGAATATATGCTTAACGCGGGTATTCCGCTGGCGATCATCGTCTGGGGCAGCACCTTCTTTATTGCCTGCCGCACCCAGAAGCTCACCGAAGGCAAAGAGTCCTACAGCGCTGCTGCCGAAGAATTTGAAGCGACGCCCCTGATTAACCGCGCAACCCTTGCGTTTATTACCACCATGGCGGTCATGCTGGCTTATGGCATTTTCGCGAAGGCGGGCGCCTCCTATGCGATCGTCGTTATGCTGACTGCCGCGCTCGTTACCGGCTTTGCCGCCGGCATGAGCATTACCGATTCGATCAAAACGCTGGTTCAGGGCAGCTCAAAGATGTACTGGATGTTCTTCATGTTTGTCTTATTCGATCCCTTCCTCAACTACGTTGCCGCTTCGGGCGCGTTCGATGCGCTTGCCGGCTACATGCAGCCCCTGATCGATGCAGGCGGTGTGGTCGCATTTTTGATGATTGCAACCCTCATCGGTGTGTTTGGCATCTCGGGCGCAGGCGTTGCACAGGCGCAAATTACCCACGAGCTGTTCCTGCCACTGGTCACTCTGATGGACGTCAAGATGGGCATTTGGGCGCTGATCGTCCTGGTTTCCTGTCAGGTTACCTTTTTTGTCACGCCTACCGTCGACATGGTTGGCAGCATGGGCTTGGCCCGCTCGAACAATATTAAAGCGATGCTCAAGAACGGCTGGTGCCTGACCGTTATTACCTTCCTATATGTTTTAATTCGTTCGTTACTTTACACAATGGGATAACATGACAGAAAGGAAGCAGATATCATGGTAAACTTCGCACTTTTGCAGACAGATATCAAATTCTGCGATCCTGAGTACAATTTCAGGCGCGCCCGGGAACTGTTTGCCGAAGCGATGGCAAAGACCCCGCGCCCCGACGTGGTAGTCCTGCCGGAGGACTGGAGCTACGGCTTTTCCGACGAGATGTATCACAATATGGAAAAGTATGTGGAGCCGGAAAACGGGCCCTCGGTCACTGTACTTTGTGCGCTTGCCAGCCAATATCAGGTTTGGGTCATCGCCGGGTCAATTGCAACGCTGCACAACGACGGCGCTATGCGCAACACCACATTTGTGATTGATCGGGCTGGAAAGATCGTCGGGGACTATAGCAAGATGCATCTATACAGCGATATGGATGAGGACTGCAAGCTCAAGCACGGAGAGAAGATGGATGTCTTCAACACCGAGATCGGCCGGTTTGGCCTTATGATCTGCTATGATATCCGCTTCTGTGAGCTGGCGCGCAGCTATGCGGTCGGCGGTGCGCAGGCGGTCATCGTGACCTCCGATTTCCCGAATCCGCGTGTCAACCACTGGAGGACACTGTTGACTGCGCGCGCCATTGAAAACCAAATGTTCATCATCGCATGCAACCGCGTGGGCGAAAGTCCCATGGGAACCTACTGCGGCCACTCGGTCATTATTGACCCCTGGGGCGAGATTATAGCCGAGGGTGGTGAGCAGGAGCAGATCATCTGCGGCTCGGTGGATTTTGCAAAGATTGATGAAATTCGAAACACAATTCATATGTTTAGGGATAGACGTCCCGAAACCTATGCGTCAGGCGTTCTCGTCAAACCGCTTAAATAGAACAAGGGGGACTTCAGCGTCTGCGAAGTCCCCTTTTTGTATAGTAGAACCACTGGCCTAGCCTGTGGTTCTACTATACAAAAGTGCGCCCGGCAGAATTCTTATCTTGCCGGGCGCATTCAGCTTAAACATTCATACGCATATATCTACCGATAAATCCTCATTACGGGCACACTCTTTGCCTTTTTGGCACAATATATCCAGTCCGTGCTCCAGTGACGGCAGTATTGCGTCAAGGCTCTCGCTTACCGCTTTGGGGCTGCCCGGCAGGTTTATGATCAGCGTTCTGCCACGCGTAACCGCCACCCCGCGCCCAAGCATCGCGCGCGGGGTAATTTTCATGCTGTGCGCACGTATTGCTTCTGCAATGCCCGGTACCATACGCTGCGCAATTTCCAAAGTGGCTTCCGGCATTTGGTCGCGTGGCGAAAGGCCGGTGCCCCCTGTTGTCAGCACTAAATCCGCTATATGCTCGTCGCACCATTTTGTCAATTGTATGACCAGCCCTTCTTTGTCGTCCGGCAGAAGGATCATATCGACGACCTCGCAGCCTTCGGCCCTCATGCGGCTTTTGATCAGCGGGCCGCTTTGATCTTCGCGTTGTCCTGCCGCGCCAAGGTCGCTTGCTGTTAAGATGGCTACGCGGTATCTATTCTTCCACATAGATGCTGTCTCCTTTGGCAATTTTGCCACCACGCAGCACGCGTGTAAACACACCCTCGCGCGGCATAATACAATCGCCCACCTGATGATAAATGGCGCAGTGGGCATGGCACTCCTTGCCAATCTGGGTTACCTCCAGCAGGATATCGCCGCAGCTAAGCTTGGCTCCCAACGGCAGGCGGGCAAAATCAATACCGCTGACCAGCAAGTTCTCGCCAAACGCGCCGTTTTTGACCTGCCCGCCCCGCGCCCTGAACGCTTCTACCTTTTCATAGCTTAACAAGCTAATTTGCCTGTGCCAATTCCCGGCATGGGCATCGTTTTCGATGCCGTGGTTTTCAAGAATCACGGCTTCATTCTGTTCTTTTTTCGCCACACCTTTTAAGGTACTGGTGCATACGGCGATCACTTTGCCTTGCAGTTTCATTTTTATCCCCCTGTTTGGTACATACCGATGGGGTGATGCACCAACGCGCATTTGCAGCCTTCTTCGCTGGTTTTAACAAAGCCCTGATGTTCTTTGGGCTTGTATTTTACGGCTTCTAAAATGGCGCCGGCTATTGCTGCATCACTTGCGCCGCTGCGTAATAAGGGCTTTAG
>JAEWMM010000020.1 GCA_023457175.1 Bacillota bacterium
CTACCGGCACGATATGCGTCACCATTTTGCGTTTTTGCAGGAGCTGGCATCCAAGGGACGGCTTGAAGAGATGAAGGCGTATCTGCGTACTGCCCAGTCCGACATGGATGCCATCACGCCCATACGCTTTTGTGAAAATGAAACCGTTAATCTGATTCTGTCCGCTTTTGCCGCTAAGGCACAACAATCGGAAATCCTGCTGACGGTAGAGGCGAAGCTGCCTGATACGCTATCCTTAAGCGACACCGAGCTTTGTTCAATGTTGTCAAACGCTTTGGAAAACGCCATTCATGCCTGTGAAAATATCGTTGACAGAGATAAACGCATCATCCGGCTGCGCATATATGCCAAAAATAATAAGCTGTGCATAGACATCCGAAACCGTTATCAGACAGCGCCTGTATTCTCGCAGGGATTCCCTGTATCAAGTGAGCAAGGACACGGCTTCGGCGTAAAAAGCATGGTGCACATCGTGGAGAAGCGCGGCGGTATCTGCCGGTTTGCGGTTGAGGATGAGTGGTTTCTGTTTCAGGCGACAGTATAGGAGATTGCGCACATTCCGATACGACAGATATTTATAAAATAAAGGGGCGCTATCGCAAAATGCATTAATTTGCATGTTGCAACAGCGCCTCTGATCCTATTTTTTATTTTCGTTGCTAACTTTTTGTGGGTCTGACCATCAAGAAAACCAAAAGACCTCCGGCTGCAATCAGAATGAGCGGACCAGCGCCCATTCCAATATCTTGCTCCGGTGCGTTGAAAGACGGCATGGCCTGAAAGTATCGCACGGCAATCCTGCCGGTACCGTCCGCTTTCAGATAGACGGCATTTCCAATTTTCCTTCTAAACCCGTGAATCTCTTTACCGTCGGGCAGCGTAAAGGTATAACTGATGTTGTAAGTATATCTGCCGGGTTTGCTGTCGGTTCGTTCTCCGCCTTTACGTCGAATATGGGTTATGGTGGCTGTCTCCGGCTCACCAATGACACCCAGCGCAATTTTGCCGGCTCCCCAAAGGATAAGCGTCGTTCCCAATAGCGCGATGAAAATCCTTGGCAAAAGTTTTCTTTTCATCGGTCGTCTCCCTTCTTGGGAAGCGGTATATGCCGACGCACAAAAGCTTCAACCTGCCCGTAATTCTCATCCGCGCAGAACAGCGCGATATGCTCCATCCAGCCGCCGCGAAGCAAAATAGTATGGTTTTGGGGCTTGTATCGCACCTTTGTGACGCGGCCCCATCGGATAAAAGCCTCCTGCCGCGACCGCGCCAACATCGCCGCGCCCGCGACGGCCGGCTTGCCGGTGAGCAGGCCCAGAATCACCGTCAGGGCATTGACAATCCGGTTCTTTTTCGCCTGTTTTGCCCCGGTCCGGCAGAGGACGCCTTTCCCGTCCAGCACAAACTCCGCCTCATACCTGCCGTGATAGACCGCCATGATAAAGAGCCAGGTGAAAAACAGCAGCGCAGCGATGAGCCCCAGCCCGTAGAGCGTATAGACGCTTTTGCCCGACGAAAGCCCGATCACCAGCGCGACAAGGCCAAAGGGGATGCCGACGGCAAGCCCAAGCTGCTTCAAAATAACCGTGTTTCTAAATATGGGTACGCTGATTTCCCAGCGCAGCGCGCCCTGTATTTCACGCATCACGCGCCTCCTTTCGGCGGCATGTCTTAAAAACCGCCCATCATTTCACCCAAAGCGCCCATGACGGCCCCGCCGCCGATGAGCATAACAATCAGCGACACGGCGCAGAGGATCAGCGACGCTCTGGCGAAGTTCTTCTTATTCAGATTGACCGAGCCGCCGAAGCTCCACGTAAACAGCAGAATGATGTTCAGGAGCGGCACGCACATCAAAAGAAGCATGCCGATGTACTGCCCGACGCGCAGCGGTTCGCCGCCCGGTTGCCCGGAATAGGCCGAGGGCTGTTGCGGTGCATACGCCTGCTGATAAGAAGGCGCTGCCCGTCCCAGGGAGGCGGCCGCAGGCGGGACAGGGCGCGCCGGAGCAGTCTCCTCCGCCGCATTGGCAGGTTGCGCAGGCTCGGTCCTTGCGCCGCAGCCCCCGCAGAACTTCGCGCCCTCCAAGAGTTTGTTGCCGCAGTTTTCGCAAAACATACTGTTTCCTCCTATCCGTAAAATACGTTATTCCGTCTTTGCGCCGCACTCGGTGCAGAATCTGGAATCCTCATTCAAGGGAGCGGAACAGGCAGGGCACAGCCTGACAGCGGGCGCGGGAGCGGCTTGAACCATAACAGGGGGCGTCTGGATTGGAGCCGCTGGCCGTTCCACAGGCGCGTATTGTTCCCCGACCGGCGCGGCCTGTGTGCGGGGAGCCATCCGCGCGGATACCGATGCCCCGGCCTCGGGCTTGATTACCGCCGAAAAATCCCCGTCCGCTATTTTTGCGAGAAAGGGCAGCCCCGCGTCTCTGCCGCGAAGCACCCGCAGGGTGGCGAAGACGGAAAACACAATCAGTGCGAGATAGAGGATGTCACCCACAAATAAATGGACTTTGTTCATGGCTTCGTATGGACTGTACAGCTTTGCCCATGCGAAAAACCGGGCCAGGCCACCGAATAGCCAGCCTGCTGCCATTTCGGTCAGATAATATGTAATGGTCAGCAAAAGCGCCTGCATCGCCTGACGGTTGAGCCACTCGTCGCGCTCCGCCAACAGCGCAAAGCCAATCACTAGCAGCACCGATTGGGGGTGCCGGAGTGCCGCAAATCCAAAGGCGATCACCGCGACGGCGGTGGGGCTTAAACCGAATTTCCCTTTTGTCATAATAATCCACCCTTTCTTTTCATGCTGTTTCGTATCATCTACCGTCTTTTCTTATGTCCGATGGAAAAGCTCCCCTTGATGCCGAGCACAAACAGCAAAGCGGCAAGCCCCAACAAAAGGACGCTGGGCAGGATATTCGTTTCGCCGTCAGGCGCGTTGATATGGGGCATCATCGGCAGATACCGCACGGCAAGGGTCTGGGGCGCGCCGCCCTGCGCGGCTTTGATCCCATAAGGGAAGCTCTTTGTCACCGAGCCGGTATACCCCCTGCCGTCTGCGGCGGTAAAGCGATAAAACACCTCATACCGCGTGGGGTCGCGGGTGTTTGTCTCGTCCTGCCCCAGCCCCACATGGATGCGCCGCTCATAATCGGTCACGACAGCCGTGGCGGTGGCCCCAATGACGCCAAGGGTCATCTGGCTCACAGCAAAAGTAAGAAGAAGCAGGGCAAGGAGAATGGCCGGGACGCTTGGTGTCAGCTTTCTCCTTTGCCCGATAACCGCACCGGGGGGAGAAGCGGCGCGCACCGCCTCCCCACCACCGACCGCCCTGCCGCAAGAAGGGCAAAATTGTGCACCCTCCCAGAGCGGATTGCCGCAATCAGTGCAGAACATCGCTTTCACCTCTTTTCATCCGTCTGGGAATTACGGGATATCCACAATGCCATCAATTCCTTCGGTGTCGAGAATCGGTGCCGCAGTTCCAACCGGTCGCCATTCGTAGACATAATTTGTACCCATGCCGACACGGCTGTAATAGATGGTGCGGATGGCGATGCGGTCGCCTTCCTGGCTGCCTGATGGGGCAACGGCGGTGATGGTATCACTGACGGAATACACCTGCACAGAGTGGTAGGTGTCTATTGCAAAGGAGTCTTTCCCATCCTTGTTCTTAAAGTCGATACTATTTCTTGTGACGCTGCCTGGCGTCATATCCCATTGGTCAAAGTCCGCGCTGGCACTGGCTCTGCTGCTATAATAAGACAGTGTATTTTCGGTAAAGGATAGCGAAAGCGAAAGGCTCACTGTCTCGCCCGCCTTGATGGTACTTGGCGGGGTGCTGAAAATCGCCTGGGAGCCCGCCCCCTCACCGTGAATTACATCCGGGTCATAATAG
>JAEWMM010000021.1 GCA_023457175.1 Bacillota bacterium
ATCGAACATGGTGCAGAGCATACCGCCGTGCACCACACCGCCGGGGTTCATCATCCAGTCGGTCGTTTTAAAGCGCAGGGTCAGCGCCTGCGTCGCATAGTCGCATTCGACGATCTCATAAGTCAGGCGGCGGTTGATGCAGTCCTCCTGCCCGTTTCTGACATAGTCGAGATACCAGTTTGCCCTGCGTTCCATTAAAAGGGTCTCAGGTGATTTCATAGCGTCCTCCCTACTTTAAAAAATCCAATAAAATTTTTAGAAACAAACCGGCGATAACGCAGGTCATCACGGGGCGGATAAACCGGCTCCCTCTCTTAATCGCCATTTTGGAGCCGACAAAATTGCCAAGTGCGGCGCACACTATGCATGGGGCTGCGACGGAATACAGCACCTTGCCGCCCAGCATATAGGTGATCAACGCGCCGACGCTTGAGGCAAGATTGACCACCTTGGCGTTTGCGGTTGCGGTCACCATCGAATAGCCTACAAAGGTTGTAAAACACATGAGTAAAAATGTCCCGGTTCCGGGGCCGAAAATACCGTCGTATACGCCTATGATAATTCCGATGACTGCGCAGCGCAGATTCTCTTTTTTAGGCGCTATAAAATGATTCTCGTCGCTGCCAAGCTGCTTGCGGGCCAGCATAAAGACTGCCACAACCGGCAAACAGATCATCATCATAATTTGTACCGTCTCGGCGGACAGCAGCATGACCAGCTGTGCGCCAAACAGACCCCCAACAACGGCGCCTGCCGCGGCGATCAGCGCCGGTCGCAGCCGGATACTCCCGTTTTTGGCAAACTGCCGCACTGCAATACCGGTGCCAAAAGACGCCGCCATTTTGTTGGTGCCGTAAGCAACATGCACCGGCAAGCCCGCAAAAAGATAGGCGGGCAAGCTGATCAGCCCGCCGCCGCCTGCAACCGAATCAACAAACCCTGCAAAAAATACCAGTGGCAGCAGGATGGAATAACGCTCTATCGTGAATGGCATCTTAATTCCTCATTTTGTTATATCAATATAAAAACAGTTTTACTTTACTAGAAGCGCCTGTTTTTGTCAACTCAATTTATGCCCCACAGCTTGACCGGTGTGCGTAAAGATGCTACAATCATATACGTGAAAACGAATTTTACACCGGGGGGAATAAATTATGGCCAGTGCGGACGCCAGCGTAAAGGTCATTGAACGCGCATTAAAGATGCTCAACTGCTTTACCAAAGAAAAGCTGAGCCTGTCTCTTGTCGAAATTGCAAGAGAAATAGATCTTCCGCCAAGTACGACTTCGCGTATTCTTGCGACACTTGAAAAATACAGCTACCTTTACCGCGATGAAGAAACCCAACGCTATTATCTGGGGCCAAGCATTGCACGCCTTGGCACACTGTGCTATTCGCATATGGATTTTCGGCGCATCGCCGTGCCATACATGATTCAGCTGCGCGAGATCTATAACGAGAGCGTGGGCCTTTATGTGCCGAATAACGGCCACCGTGTCTGCATTGAGCGCATTGAAAGCACGCATCCTTTAAAGCGTATCCTGAACATCGGCGACAGGCTGCCGTTAACCCGCGGCGCTTCGGGGCGCTTGCTGCTGGCCTATCAGCCGCAGGCGGTAATCGATGAGCTGCTGTTGGCCGATCCTTATACCACAAATGAAAGGTTGGCCGAAATTCGCACGGTGGGCTATTCCACCAGCCGCAGCGAACGCGAAGAGGGCGTGGTTTCGGTAGCCGCCCCTATTTTCGACTCGCATCACAAGGTGGTGGCCGCGTTAAACATCTCCGGCCCCGCTGCACGAATTGATATTGAGCAGATGAATGAGATGGCGATTAAATCCAAAGAATTCGCGCTGCGTATTTCTCAGGAAATGGGATATTGATAAACCGTTCCAAAAACATTTTACACTTTTTTTAATATTCAGGTCACCGTGGGATATGTACGAATTCCGCCCCAGAAGTCAGATAGTATGGTATACCGTCTGACTTCTAGGGCGGAATTCAATTGCTCCCGCGGTTTTTAAATGCAGCTATCTCGCTTAAAAGCCGGACAGATTCAAAAACATTTACACACCTTATTCGCTTAAAATACCGTCGACGATATGCACCGTCCGCCGTGCGTGCGCCGCAATATGAGCGTCATGCGTAATCATCACAATGGTGTGCCCGCGCGCATTAAGTGCCGAAAACAGCTTCATGACCTCTTCTCCGGTCGCGGAGTCGAGCGCGCCGGTCGGCTCATCCGCCAAAAGCAGTCGGGGTTTTCCGACTAAGGCGCGGGCAATGGCCACGCGCTGCTGCTGCCCGCCCGAAAGCTCGTTGGGGTTATGCCAGATGCGTTCGGCTATACCCAGCATTTTCAGCTGCTTTAAGGCCTCCAATTGCGCCTTCTGATGCGCAGCACCCCGCACTAAAAGCGGCATCATGACATTTTGCAGCACCGAATAAGTAGGTACGAGGTGATAGCGCTGAAAAATAAAACCGATCAGACGATTGCGCACCGTTGTCAACTGTGTGTCGGTCATTTTGTGAATCGGCAGCCCGGCAAGAAAATATTCGCCCGATTGTACGTCGTCCATGCAGCCTAGAAC
>JAEWMM010000022.1 GCA_023457175.1 Bacillota bacterium
ATTGACGGCGCCGACGGCGCTGATAAAATAGCCCTGAACCCAATTGGTCAGCGTGTAAAGCATATATTTTTCAGGGGTGGGCTGGTCGGAATCCTTGCCGGGCTGCGGGTCGGTACTCCAGATATTACCCGGAGCGACATAGCCTACAGTCAATGTAACGGTGTCACCCTTTTTGACAATGCTCGTGATAGCGGGCGAGTAGGCCACCTTATTGACCGAGGGAACGCGGTAGGCCGAAATCTCCGGGTCGAACAGGTAGCTGGCGTCGTTGTCCTCAAAGCTCTGGTGGGTGAGCACGACGTTCGGGCCAAACAGCTTGGTGGCGGCCACATTGACGTCAGAGGAGGGAACGAGCAGCAGGCCGTTGTCGTCATAGGTGTAAGCGCCGCGGTTTTCGCCCATCAGCGCCGCCCACAGCGACGATTGCAGCAGCAGGCTCTGCTCGACGTTTTCCACGCGGGAAAAGGGGACAGGATCCATCATGACGACCGGGCTGATAAAACTTTCGTACCGGGCGCGCTTGGCGCTGTTGTCAAACAGCCCGCCAATCGCATCAAAGCCCCAGAGCACCACCGAAAAAAGGCCGACGGCGGCAAGGGCGACAAAGGCCCCGCCAATAATGGTCGCAAGCTTTCGGCGTTGGGCCGGGCTGCGGCGCGGGCGTATTGTTTTGGTTCGTTTCATGCTTCCTCCGTCAGGCGCGAATCTGCCCGTCGCCTGTTACGATATATTTGATCGAGGTCAGCTCACGCAGGCCCATGGGCCCTCTTGCATGCAGCTTCTGGGTTGAGATGCCGATTTCGGCGCCGAGGCCGAACTCCCCGCCGTCGGTAAAGCGGGTTGAAGCGTTGACATAGACCGCCGCCGAATCGACCTCGGCCACAAATTTGTGGCTGGCCGAGACGCTGTCGGTGACGATGCCGTCCGAGTGCCCGGTGGAGTATTTTGCGATATGGGCAATCGCCTCGTCGATGCTGCCGACCACCTTAACCGCGAGAATATAATCGTTGTATTCAGTTTCCCAGTCGGTGTCGTTCGCGGGCTTCATATCCCTTAAAATAGCGCGGGCCTCGGGGCAGCCGCGCAGCTCGGTGCTGTGGGTATCGAGCGCCGCCTTCATCATCGGCAGAAATTTTGCGGCTGCGTCGCGGTGCACCAGCACCGTCTCAAGCGCGTTGCAGACCGAGGGGCGCTGCGTCTTGCTGTTGTCGACGATTTTGACCGCCATCTCAAGATCGGCGGCCGCGTCGACATAGACGTGGCAGTTGCCGGCGCCGGTCTCGATGGTCGGCACGCTGGCGTGCCGGACGACCGACTGAATCAGCTTGGCGCTGCCGCGCGGAATGAGCAGGTCGACATAGCCGTCGAGCCGCATGAGCCGCTCGGCCGTGTCGTGCGAGGTATCCTCGACAAAGCTGATGGCGTCGGCGGGGATATGAGCCGACTGCAACGCCTCGCGCATAAGCGAAACGAGCACGCGGTTGGTGGCATACGCCTCCTTGCCGCCGCGCAGAATGCAGGCGTTGCCGCTTTTTAAGCAGATGACGGCGGCGTCGACCGTCACGTTGGGGCGGGCCTCGTAAATCATGGCGATAACGCCGATCGGCACGCGGGTCTTGACGATGCGCAGGCCGTTGGGGCGGGTAAGTCCTTCGTCGATGGCGCCCACAGGGTCGGGCAGCGCCACAACATCCTCGGTTGCGGCGGCAATGCCGTCGATGCGCTCACCGGTCAGCGTCAGGCGGTCTATCATCACGGTTCTGACACCGGCGGCCTCGGCGTTGGCAATGTCCAGCCGGTTGGCCTCTAAAATGGCCGGCTTATTCTCACGCAGCTTTTTCGCAATAGCCATAAGCCCCGCGTTTTTAGTCGCAGTGTCCAGCGTTGCAAGCGTACGGGCCGCCTTGCGGGCGTTTTTGCCTAATGATACCAGATCATACATCCTGCTTCCTCCCTAAAAAGTATGTGCCGACCGGCTCGCCGTCAAACAGGTCGTAGAGCAGCGCGGGATTCGAACCGTTGATAATTGACATGTCGATGCCGGCGTCGCAGGCGATGTCGGCAGCGTGAATCTTGGTGACCATGCCGCCTTTGCCGAACATGCTTGAGCTGCCGCCCGCCAGATGGCGGACATCCTCAATATTTTCAACGAGCGGGATCAGCGTCGCGGCCGGATCCTCCTTGGGGTTGGCGGTGTAAAGGCCGTCGATATCCGACAGCAGCACCAGCACATCCGCATTGATCAGCGTTGCAACGATGGCCGAAAGGGTGTCGTTGTCGCCGATTTCAATTTCCTCGGTCGAAACGGTGTCGTTTTCGTTGACGATCGGAATAATGCCGAATTCCAGCAGGCGCTCAAAGGTATTGATAACGTTCTGCCGGCGCTGCTCCTGCTCCACGACGTCGCGGGTGAGCAGAATCTGCGCGACCGAGTGGTTAAACTCGCCAAACAGCTTGTCGTAGGTATACATCAGCTCGCACTGGCCGATGGCGGCGCAGGCCTGCTTGGTCGGCATGTCGGCAGGTCGGCTCGGCAACCCCAGCACCCCAATACCCACGCCGATGGCGCCCGAAGAAACCAGCACAACCTCTTTGCCGCTGTTCTTTAGGTCAGCCAGCGTCTTGACCAGGCTTTCAAGACGGCGGTAGTTGATCAGGCCGCACCCGTGGGTGAGGGTGGTCGTGCCGATCTTGATGACAATGCGTTTCGCTTCCTGAAAACGGTTCATAACGTCTTTCCTCTCTATTAGAGTATTCTTGAAAGTTAAAAACAAAAGGGAATTCGCTGAAAAAAGGATGAGCGCAAGGACTCAGCGCAGAAATACCGGATGTATTCTGGGCATTCTTGACGCGGCAATCTGCTTTACCGGCAACCATGCCGACGCTTAGAGCTTCAGCATGCCGATTGTTCGTCGCCCTGCGGCGGGCTATTCTTCGGGTGCGGGCGGCACATAGCGCATGATAACCGACACGATGCGCTGCTCAACCATCTCGGAGATTTCGACCCGAATGCCGTTGTATTCAAAGCTGTCGCCCACCGACGGGACAAAGCCCAGCCGTTCAAACGACCAGCCGCCAACCGAGGAATATTCGCTGTCAAAATCGCGCTCCTCATAGCCGATGCGATCAAGCGCGTCGGTCACGGGGTAATCGCCCGACACACGGTAGACATAGGGCTCAAGCGCCACAAAGTCGATTTCCTCGTCCTCGTCCTCGTCCCAGATTTCGCCGACCAGCTCTTCAAGCAGATCCTCCATGCTCACAATGCCCATCGTGCCGCCAAAGTCGTCGATGACCACGGCTATATGGGTGCGCCGGCGCTTAAAATCGTTTAAAAGCAGCGCGGCGCGGTGGCTTTTGTGCACAAACAGCGGTTTGGCCAGCAGGGCGCTTAAATCGACAGGCTCCTGGCCCCGCAGCAGCGCCTCAAGATAGTCGCGGGTATGCAGAATGCCGATGATGTTATCAAGCGAGCGCTCGAACACTGGAATGCGCGAAAAACGCTCACTGAGGATGATATCGCATATTTTCTCAAGCGGGTCGGTGATGTTAATGGCTGTAATATCGACGCGCGGAGTCAGAATTTCCTGCACGGTGGTGCTGTCAAACGACAGCGCCGACTGCATGAGCTCAGAGCGCTGCTCGTTGAGCACGCCCTCTTCCTCGATGGTTTCAATAATATTCAAAAGCTCCTGTTCGGTGACCAGCGGATGATTGGAGTTGTCACCGTAGAGTCTGGAGACGAGCTCCTGCAGCTTAACGAACAGCAGCGAGAGCGGCGTCAGTACAAAGATAAACACCGACAGCGGCTTGCACAGGGCCAGCGCGATCGATTCGGCGTTTTCCTTCGCGATGCTTTTGGGCAGCACCTCACCGAAAACCAGAATCACCACGGTGGTGACAGCGGTGGCGATGGCGACGCCACCCGCCCCGAACATGTTGGTGGCCAGCACCGTAGCGGCCGAGGCGGCCGCAATATTTACGACGTTATTGCCGACCAGAATCACCGAAAGGGTGCGGTCAAAGCGTTCAATCATCCCTAAAGCGCGCTGGGCGCGGGGATCGCCGTCCTCTGCCATTGTTTTAAGGCGCACTTTGTTGATCGAAGACAGCGACATCTCAGAGGCGGAAAAAAACGCGGACAGGGCAATCAGGGTAAACAGCAGCACAAAAGTCCATAAACCGTCTGTGTCCAAAAAAAGCTCAACTCCATTTTAAATATACAAATTCCATCGTGTACAGGCTGTGATAAATAGGTTAAATTTAATTCTAGCATGGTTGCAAAGACTTCACAACAACAAATTATGAAGTCTTTGCAAAATCTAGCCATAAAAGGCAAAAGGCCGCCTTAACGGCGGACTTTTGTGTGTGAGGAACCTGTTCCTGTTCTGTCGGGAACTCCGGATGGCCCTGTGCAGTTGGAGAGCTGGAAGAGGCCAGACGGATTTAGTGGGGGACGAGCCACAGCCGACACAACAAGACATGAAGGATTTCTGAGCTAATTTTAACAGAAATTTCATAAAAAAGCAAGCAGTAAATTGAGAAAAAATTTGCACGGCGGCTTGATGAAAGCGTATATCAATCAAATTTATTCTTCTTCCCCAATTTCAAATATTTCCTCTATCGGTGCGTTAAATACTTTGGCGATAGACCATGCCAAGACTAAAGAGGGGTTATATCGTCCTTTTTCTAAATGGTATATCGTTTCCCGCCTTACGCCAACCAATTCCGCTAATTCTTCCTGCTTCATATCGTGTTTAACACGATATTCTTTGATTTTTGTTTTTATTATCATGTCTATTCCGACTTCCCCTTTTGCTCCCTATGCTCATAAAACGCTATATTCAAAGCAAAGATAATGATACCAATTCCATAGCTTAACGATAGTCCGGCAATCAAAATACCAACAGTAAAATTCGTATCTGTGAGTATTGAAGCAACCGATAGGGTAATTACCGAAATAACGGTTTGGACGATAAAAGCACGCAGTGCTGATCTCTTGATGTTTTCCCAAAATAGTTCGTCGGGAATTACCTTTGCATACGAGAAAAAAATAAAGAAGGGGAGAAACGAAAACAAAGGAGGCTTTCCCATTATTCCGCCCAACCCAATCAATCCCAAAAAGCCTAGATATGCCAATTTGTTCTTCATAGCAAAGCCCTCATGTTATATATTTCACTCTTATGATATAAATATATAACATTATTTGATTTGTGTCAATAGTTGGATGGACGTAAAAAAATATCGTACAAAATATTTTTTCGTCTTAATAAAAGGCGGACGGAGCATATGCCCCGTCCGCCTGAAAGCTTATTCTTACTGGTTCTGCTGCTTGGCGGCCAATGCCTCAAGC
>JAEWMM010000023.1 GCA_023457175.1 Bacillota bacterium
TGATGATTCGCCGCCGGTTCAGAACGCGTCAAAGCTCACAGAATTTTTGCAGCAAACTGCGGCGGGTTAAAGCGTCGCTAAGCGCCGGACGCAGCGGCCCCGCCGGGTACGCTTGTCGCAGCGCCAAAGGCCGGTTTAAGCTTTGCAAAGATGCTGTAAATGAGATAGAAAAGGAGAATTTATGATGAGTGAACAAATAAAAGTCGGCGAAGAAGGCCTTTTCGACGCCCGGCAGCTCGGCTGGCCGAAAATGCTCATTCTCGGAGTCCAACACACCTTTGCCATGTTTGGCGCAACCGTTCTGGTGCCGCTGCTCACCGGCCTTGATGTCTCGACCACGCTCTTAATGGCGGGTCTGGGCACGCTGCTGTTCCATCTGCTGACAAAGGGCCGGGTGCCGGTGTTTCTGGGGTCGTCCTTTGCCTTTTTAGGCGGCTACTTTGCCGTCGCACCGATGATTGACGGCAAGCCCAATGTCGAAATGCTGCCCTACGCCTGCGGCGGCGTGTTCTGCGCGGGCTTCGTTTATGTCATATGCTCGGCCTTTATCCGCGCATTCGGCGCCAAAAAGGTTATGCGCTACTTCCCGCCGGTTGTCACCGGGCCTATTATTATCTCAATCGGCCTTATCCTCGCCCCCTCGGCAGTCTCCAACTGCTCGACCAACTGGCTGCTGGCGATCATTGCGCTGGGCACCATTATCGTCTGCAATATTTGGGGTAAGGGCATGGTCAAAATCGTCCCGATCATTCTGGGCATCATCGTTTCTTATGTCGTCGCCTTGCTGACCAACGCGGTAGATTTTTCGGTCGTTGCCCAAGAGCATCGCATTATCGCCATGGCGCCGCTGATGATGGCGAAGTTTGACGCCTCGTCAATCATCACCATTATGCCGATTGCACTGGCCACCATGATGGAGCACATCGGTGATATCTCGGCCATCTCGGCCACGACCGGTAAAAACTATATTCAGGAGCCCGGCCTGCACCGCACGCTGCTCGGCGACGGTCTGGCCACCTCGCTTTCGGCCTTGTTCGGCGGGCCTGCCAACACCACCTACGGCGAGAACACCGGCGTGCTGGCGCTCACCAAGGTTTACGATCCGCGCGTTGTCCGCATCGCGGCAATTTCGGCGGTGCTGCTCTCCTTCTTCCCCAAGTTCGCCGATCTGGTCAACACCATCCCTGCGGCGATTATCGGCGGCGTTTCACTGATTCTTTACGGCATGATCTCGGCCATCGGCGTGCGCAACGTCGTGGAAAATCAGGTCGATTTCACCGTGTCGCGCAACCTGATTATTGCTGCGGTTATTCTGGTATCGGCACTGGGCTTTAACGCAATCGGCGGTATTACCTTCACCGTCGCAGGCGCTGCGGTCAACCTTTCGGGTCTGGCGCTGGCCGCCATTGCGGGCATCGCGCTCAATGCGGTTTTACCCGGCAACACCTACGAATTCAACGCGCCCTCTGAGGGCAGTCAGGCTGTCATTTTTAAAGTGTGACAATAACAATTACAAAAGCCGCCGGATTTTTCGGCGGCTTTGCTTTTCAGGTGGCAAACGTGCTTAAAGACTATCTTAAAAGTACCTTGGCCTCTCCTTCGTGCAGGTCGCCGACCTTGCCTTTGCAAACGCCGCAGCGCTTGGCTCAGAATTGACAGCCCCTCGGCATAACCGGATCCGCAAGGGCACGGGGGCTTCATCCCTGCCAATTTTATGGCGTTAACAGGCGTGCGGACGGTCGTCGGCAATTATCGGCGTGTAAAAACACCCGCAGTTATAAAGCAATTTTGAACAAGGCCGGTTCTCTTTCTATGCGCTGGCGTCTAAAGCCGGTATCGGGCAACTGAATGTCTGTATCTTTTCCGGAGAATCCGGCAATGATATGATTGACATTTTCACCATATGAAGCTATACTATATCAAATAAAAGGGAGTAGCTTGCATCATTATTTTTGGTGTAGCGTGACGCGTCAGTACGAAGGAATACCTTCCGCGCACGAATTAAAAAGCAAGACTTTTGTCGCATGTGGTGGCAAAAGTCTTTTTTTGTCGTTACACGCAGAACAAAACTGTGGAAAGAGGAATTGTTATGCTAATCTTTGAGAATCTACTTGCGGTTACGCCACAGCAGATTATAATGTGGCTCATCGGCGGCCTTCTCATCTACCTCGCCATTAAAAAAGGCATGGAGCCCACGCTGCTGCTGCCGATGGGCTTCGGCGCTATTTTAGTCAACCTCCCCTTTTCGGGCGTCATCGACCAGCTTTATAACGGCGAGCTGGAGGAGGGCGCAATCGATGTGCTGTTCCGCGCGGGTATTGCCAACGAGCTGTTTCCGTTGCTGCTGTTTATCGGCATCGGCGCGATGATCGATTTTGGGCCGCTGCTCTCAAACCCCAAGATGCTGTTGTTCGGCGCGGCGGCGCAATTTGGCATCTTTTTTACGCTCGGCCTTGCGGTGCTGCTGGGATTTGAGCTCAAGGACGCCGCTTCGATTGCGATTATCGGCGCGGCCGACGGGCCGACGGCCATCGTCGTGGCAAACTTCTTTCGGAGCAACTATATCGGCGCCATCATGGTGGCTGCCTACTCGTATATGGCGCTGGTGCCCATTGTGCAGCCGCCGATTATCCGTATCATCACCACCAAGTCCGAACGGCGCATCCGCATGAAATATACGCCAGACAGCGTCTCGCAGCGGGTTAAGATTCTGTTTCCGATCATTGTCACCATCATTGCGGGTATCTCGGCGCCCCGTTCGGTTGCGCTCATCGGCTTTTTGATGTTCGGCAACCTTGTGCGTGAATGCGGCGTGCTCGGCAGCCTGTCGCAGACGGCGCAGGATGTGCTGGCCAATCTCATCACGCTGTTTTTAGGTCTGACCGTCGCTTCGAAGATGCGCGCCGACCTGTTTGTCACCAAAGAGACGCTGATGATTCTGGGGCTCGGCCTCATCGCCTTCATCTTTGACACAGTGGGCGGCGTGCTGTTTGCCAAGGTGCTCAATCTCTTCTTAAAGGAAAAGATCAACCCGATGATCGGCGCGGCCGGCATCAGCGCTTTTCCCATGTCGGCGCGTGTCATCCACAAGATGGGCCAGCAGGAGGATAACCAGAACTTTTTGCTCATGCATGCCATCGGCGCAAACGTCTCGGGGCAGATTGCCTCGGTCATTGCCGGCGGTATGATCCTGAGCCTCGTCGCGCGATAGGGAGGGCATAAAAATGAATGTACAAGCTTTAATCGATGTGCTGCCGCTGGCGGGCAAGGGGCTGGGCGGCGTTTTTCTCGTCATTGTTCTGGTGTGGCTGTCCATTGCGGCACTCACTAAGTTTTGCAAATAGACAGGCACCACAGGATATCGACAGGTTTAGTAAGCAGGCCAAGGGCCGCAAGCGCGCGATACGCTTGCGGCCCTTTTGACTGTCAAAGCCCAATATAAAAAGATGCGCAAATTAAAGATTGGCGGCGGTTATCAAAGCTTTAAGATTAAGGTTTTTGATTTTTCGACCGTCAGCAAGCTATGACGGTTCTC
>JAEWMM010000024.1 GCA_023457175.1 Bacillota bacterium
AGCCTGCACATATCGGTTATGGTCACACCTTTTTGCTGACACAGCAAGTCAATTCTATGATACAATTCTGACATTTTGCAGCTCTCCCCCTTGTGCAAATGAACAAATTACGAATCTACTTAAAAAACCTCTTGCGTATTACGATATCTCGTGATAATATAAGGCCATACATTACGTTGTCTCGTATAATCGATTCATTTATAGCATAGTTTATATATTTAGTTATACTATATTACAAGATATCGTAATTGTCAATGCTATCGTTCGTTTACCGCCTTTAAAACTTTACGGTGCCTGATTTATACAAGCCGGCCGGCAGGAGCGAACGTCAACCCCATCAACGTGTCAAGCAAGGAGGAATTTATTTGCCCAACAGCGCGAAAAAAACTTTCTTGAGCCGCTACGGCAATAATGAGCGCGAAATCAAGCGTCTTGAAGAGGATATTGCCTGCTGGGAATCCCGGGCCGAAAGGATCACGGCCGGTTACAGCCTGGCGCCGGGACGCGGCAGCGATGGCGACAGAATACAGACGGCGGTCGAAAACGTCATTGAGGTACATGCCATGCTGTACGACAAACTCGTAGATGCTGCGGAGCTGCGCAAGGGCATTCAGACAGCCATTGACACGGTACAGGACGCGCGTTTGCGGACTTTGCTTGAATATCGCTACATAGATGGCCGCAAGTGGGAAAGTATTGCCGACGACCTGTGCATCGACTTTCGGCACACGCTGCGGCTGCACTGCCGCGCCCTGACCCAAATAAAAATTTAGGGATATCACGGCATATCCTGCGCCGCTCATTTGGGCATATTCAATATCATGTAAATTCGTCTGAGAATTTAAGCCTTTGTAAAGCATACCGGCGCGCTTGCCGGTAAAACTATTCTTAATTAAACTTCAGGGAGGCGTTGGTATGCAGCTGAATACGCAGGATTATCTGAAAAAAGCGTTGCTTGATACGCAGGAGCGCGTGCGGGATTTTATGATGTATTCTGAAAAAGCAAAGGACGAGAGCATCCAGAGCTTTTTCAGGCAATATGCAGAATCTGAAGCGCATCAGGCGGCCCAGATGCAACAATATATCGATAACCTTCAATAAAATCGTATGCGCAAAGAAAGCGCCTCCTAACTGTCGGAGGCGCTTTCTTTGCGCATACGGCCTCAGCGGCAGGGCGATATTTTAACGCAATCTCCATACCGCTGATACATAATCTCTCTGTCGGGCGGCGCAGCAATACCATTTGCCGCGTACCGAAGGTTTTCACACCTTGGGGATGCGCACAATAAACCGGCTGCCGCTGCCTTTTTCGCTCTGCGCCTCGACCGTACCGCCGTGCGCGGCCACGATGGCCTTGACGATCGAAAGCCCAATTCCAGCGCCGCCGGTCGCCCGGCCTCGGGATTCGTCGGTGCGATAGAACCGTTCAAAAATAAAGGGGAGCGCCGCCGCGTCGATGCCGACGCCGTCATCCTGCACGGTCAAAACACCGTATTCGTCCTCTGTTGAGACGGTCAGCGCGATATGCCCGCCGGGCGGCGTATACTTGACCGCGTTTGAAATCAGATTGACCAGCACCTGTTCGAGCCTGTGGGCGTCGGCCAAAACAACAACCCCGTCGCCGCCGGCTTTTACCGAAACGCCCTTGGCCCGGCAGGCCGCCTCAAAGGATTGAATCGCCGCCTGCGCGCGTTTTAGCAAATTGACAGGCTGCATATCGAGCTTCAGGTTTTCGTCCTCAATGCTTGAAAGCTTTTCAAGCTCGGCCACCAGACCTGAAATACGGCCGATCTCATCATAGCAGCTTTTCAGCCGGTCGGGCGTCGCCTGCCACACCCCCTCAATCATCGCCTCCAGATGGGCCGCAACCGCCCCCAGCGGCGTGCGCAGCTCATGCGCCACGTCGGAGGTCAGCCTTTTGCGCAGCGTTTCCTGCCGGCTGATGGCTTTGGCCAGCGCATCGATTGCCTGCGTCAGCTCTGAGAGCTCGCGCGTACCGCTGTCACCGTCAAAGCAGATGCTGTAATCCCCTTCTGAAATGGCGCGGGCCGCCTTTGCGGCCTGCGCGACGGGCCGGGTGATGCGGCGCGCAAGAAAATAGCCCGCAACCAGCGCGCAGATGAACGCAAACACGCCGACGGCCAGCAGCAAAACATTCAGCGTATCTAAAAACACCAGATCGCTTTCGCTGAAAAAATACGGGCCGTAATAGGTAATCTCCACCGTGCCAACCGACCGGCCGTTAAAGGTCAGGGGGTAGGCATTGGACACGACCTGTCCGCTCAAATCGGGGCGGCGCGCTTTCATGCGCTGAGAAATATCGGTCATCATCTGCGAGCAAAGGCTCGCGTCATGATTTTCAGCATCCCAGACCGTTTGTCCGTCGGCGTCGTTGAGCTTGATGATGTAGCCGTCGTACAGCGCATACATGCCGATGCCGTGGACAAAGCCGATATCCCAGGTGCGGGTCAGCGGGTCGTACTGGCGGTTGATATTGGCCGCAATCTCACCCGAATGAAACGCCTGCTTCTGCTGAATGTAGCCGTCAAACGCCCTGCCGATAACAATGTCGGACAAAAAACTGATCAGCGAGATGGTGATAAGCACCACCAGCGCCATTGTCAGCGAGATTTGCGTCTGCAATCTGCGCGGCAAGCCTATCCCTCCCCAAACCGATATCCCAGGCCGTGAACCGTTTTGATATAAACCGGCGCTTTGGGATTATCCTCAATTTTGTGCCGCAAATTTTTAATATGCGTGTCCACCGCGCGGTCATAGCC
>JAEWMM010000025.1 GCA_023457175.1 Bacillota bacterium
GCCCTGTCTCCATACCGGCGACAATGTCAGTGTCCATACGGTCGCCCACCATGACCGCCTCGTTAGAGTGGCAGCCCAGCAGCTTTAAGCCGGTGCGCATCATCAAGGGGTTAGGCTTGCCGACAAAATAGGCGCTTTTACCGGTGGCCAGTTCAATCGGCGCAACCAGCGCGCGGCAGGCGGGTATCAGCCCGTTTTCAGAGGGGCCGGTCAGGTCGGTGTTGGTGCCGATGAGCTTTGCGCCCGCGCGTACCAGCGACACCGCCTTGACAATGCTCTCGTAATTGTAGTTGCGGGTTTCACCCACGACGACATAATCGGGGTTGACCTCGTTCATCGTAATGCCGACATCATACAGAGCGTTGAATAAGCCCGGCGCACCGATAATATAGGCCGTACAGCCCGGTGCCTGACGGCTTAAAAACTTGGCGGTTGCCAGCGCGCTGGTATAAAAATGGCTTTCGTCGACGTCAAGCCCCATACGCGCGAGCTTTTGCTTTAACTCCAGCGGGCTTCTCTCGCTCGAATTGGTCAGGAACAGAAAGCTTTTATCCGCGGCATAAAGCCATTCGACAAATTCTTTAACGCCGGGCAGCAAGCGGTTGCCGTGGTAGATAACGCCATCCATATCGCAGAGGAACCCTTTTTTCTCATGCAGTTGCTCCAAGGTATCAAGCATATTTCTCCCCCTAACATTTTTTACTATTATTAAGTATACTTTGCTTGTGTTAAATTTACAAGCATAATAAAAAATATTTATGCATTATGTCAAAAGGAGTTCAGCATAACACGGTTTAACTAGTTTTTCTATGTTTTGCCGGATAATTCGGAGCTTTTATATCTTTATGCGCAATTTATAGAACCGTTGTTCGGTTCACCGCCCGTCAGACATCCAGCTTCATATCTCCGAATTTGATCCAGCCTTTTTTACGCATAAATTCCGAGACGATCAGCGACAGCGCCGCGGGCAAAATAAAATGCATTACCGCAATCTGGAGCAGCGCAGTCTGGCTGCCGACAACCGGGCTCATGGTTTGGTAAGCCATGATAGGCCCGACGAGACCCGCCGTACCCATGCCCGAGCCGGTCGCATTGCTCGTCATGCCCAGCAGCTTGGTCGAAACAGGCCCCAGTACCGCGCTGCTGATAATGGCGGGCAGCCATATCACCGGTTTTTTGACGATATTGGGTATCTGCAGCATGCTCGTTCCCAAGCCCTGCGCCAGCAGACCGCCAAGCTTATTTTCGCGGTAGCTTGCCACGGCAAAGCCCACCATATTGGCGCAGCAGCCAACAGTAGCCGCACCTGCGGCGATACCCGAAAGGTTCAGCACAATACCGATAGCGGCCGAGCTGATCGGCAGCGTCAAAATAATGCCCATCAGCACAGAAATGATAATGCCCATCAAAACAGGCTGCTGCTCGGTGCCCCAGTTGATAACACCGCCAACCCAGGCCATAAACGCCGATATGGGCGGGCCGACAACCAGCCCTACCCACGAGCCGAAAACGATGGAAACGATGGGCGTCACGAGAATATCCACCTTGGTTTTGCCCGACACAACATGCCCGAGCGCGATACCGGCATAGGACGCAACAAAAGCGCCCAGCGGCTCGCCGGGACCTGCAAAGTGGATGACGCCATCCACAAAAACCGTACCGGCGGCAATTTTAGCTGCAAAAGCGCCCACCATACCCGCCGTGGCAGCCGAGAGCACGACGAGCGGCGGCTCCTTAAATTTATAAGCCACACCGCAGCCGATACCGGCGCCGGTCAGCGACGCGGCAATCTTACTCAAAACAACCAGCGTTGCGCCCAAATCTCCGCCGATAAACAACCCGATCTGCTGGATAATGGTGCCCACAATCAACGTGGAAAAGAGGCCCAGCGCCATGCCCGAAAGCCCGTCGATAAATATTTTGTTGAGCAGCTTTTTTAAGTGTCCCATGGTTTTCTCTCCTATCGGCGACTATATGTATATACACCTGTGTATACCGTTGTTCATTCTACCAGAAAACCCTTGGAATTTCAATACCCATTTTGCGCCGGAATTGCTACGGTTTTGCCCAAAACCGGTGGCGCTTAAATTGCGCTGCAGTCCGCCACTCAAACTTATATCGTCGATTAGCGCCAAAAGCGCATTTGTATTGGCGGCCTATTTCGCGCCGCGCGGCATTGTTGTTCGCCGTCCTTGGGCATACCTGCATCCTGCGTCTTGCAAAACATAAAATATCCGCACCTGCCTCCAAACCTGTTTAGCTATAAAAGCAAAACGGCAGCCGCCAACGGATTTTTCCGGGCGGCCGCCAAAGCAAAGCCGGTTTTATTCTATAGTAATGCTTTTAATCTTTTGCTCGGCCTTGGGACGGTCAGAAAAATCGACCTTGCCGCCGGCGATTGCGTCGACGACATCCATACCCTCTACCACCTTGCCAAACGCGGCATACTGCCCGTCGAGATGGGGCGCATCCTCATGCATGATAAAGAACTGCGATCCCGCCGAATCGGGGCTCTGGCTGCGCGCCATCGAAATAACGCCTCTGGTATGCTTAACAGGATTCTTAACGCCGTTTATGGCAAACTCACCTTTGATTTGATAGCCGGGGCCGCCGGTGCCGGTGCCCTTGGGGCAGCCGCCCTGAATCATGAAGCCGCGGATGACGCGGTGAAAGATCAGGCCGTCGTAAAAGCCCTCTTTGACCAGCTTTTCAAAATTTGCAACCGTAATCGGGGCGTGCTCAGGGTAAAGCTCCAGCTTAATCTGCCCGCCGTTTTCCATTGTAATTGTAACCATAATTTCCTCCAAAGCTATTTTTTAAATCGGGACAGCGCCCGACGTATAAACAATAAAGCCGCTCATACGGGTCTTAGATAAAACAGCAGAATAGCTTGGCGCAGCATTCTTTTAAGTCCAAAGAGGATTCCGACAGGCTGCGTGCCCTAAAGACGATGACGCCTGGCCGAAAAAGCCTGTCAAGTATCTGCTGTCTTAGTAAATATTAAATCAAGCCGCAATGGCAATATCCGCAAAGCGACAGCCTGTCGCCTGCTCAAGGTGCCGGGGCGTCAGCTCAATCTGGTCGCCAATGCGCCCTGCGCTGACCACAATTGTCTCTTGAGACAGCGCCGAAGCATCCGCCACCGTTGTATATCGCTTTTTCATGCCAATCGGCGAGCAGCCGCCCTTGACATAGCCGGTCAGCGGCGTAATCTCCTTAACGTGGATCATCTCGACCGATTTTTCTCCAACCGCCCTGGCGGCCGCCTTAAGGTTGAGTTCCAGCGCCACCGGTATGATGAATACAAAAATATTTTTAGAAGCGCCGCGCGTGACAAGTGTCTTAAAAACCTTTTTTACCGGCATCCCCACCTTGTTGGCGACCGAAACGCCATCGAGAAGACCATCCTGCGTATCATAGCTATGCGCCGTGTAGGGCAGCTTTTCTTTTTCCAGCATGCGCTGGGCATTCGTTTTTGCCTGTGCCAAAAAATCAACTCCTGTTTTCTGCCGCTAATTGACTGCAAAGTTGCCGGTAGCGGTCGATATACTGCCCGCGCACCGCATCGATGCGCAGTTCTTCAAAGCACAGTGCGGCCAGACGGGGCGGCTCGTCGTCAAACATACGAACGCCGCAGAGCGCCAAAAACTCGTGATATAACAGGCAGTCGTCCACCTCGCCAACCAGCAGGTGCTCGGTCGGCGTGGGCCGTGTTTTGCAAAGCGCGTCGTAGATGACGCCGGCCAAGGCGCCTTCGGCTTCGTAATAAAGCGGAAAATGGCGCTTAACCGGCCTTGTTAAATCTGAGACATAGCATTCGGTGGCGTCGTGCAGCAGGCAAAACATCCGTACGCGGGCGTTAAAGCCCCGGGCCTGCGCCTCGGCCTCACAGTTGAGGCAGTGCTGTGCCACCGAATAAAAATGGCCGATATGGCCGTTGGCACGGCACAGCATTGCCAGCGCATGCGCAATATCGTCAATGCGGATGTCGGTTGGCTTGGGATTAAAAGGATCCATATTGATGCCGTGAAAGGTTCTGATTTGGTTCGGGTCTCTCATACCGTCTCAAACTCCTCCGCCTGCGCGGCAAGCAGCGGCAGCTCTTCCTCAGCCGTGAGCGGCACGGCCTGTACGCCGCGCAGCTTGCGCTCAATGGCGCGGGTGCGGGTGCCGATCAGCTTATCAAGGTCGTCGTTTGCCAGCCGCAAGCGGTCCTGCGCCTTGCGCAGCACGTCGTTAAAGGTCGAAAACTCGGTCTTGACAGCGCCGAGCACCTGCCAGACCTCGCCGGAGCGCTTTTGTATCGCCAATGTCTGAAAGCCCATCTGCAAACTGTTGAGCAGCGCCGCCATCGTCGTGGGTCCTGCAATATTCACGCGGTAGTCGCGCGAGAGCGTCTCGACCATGCCGCGCCGCACCACCTCGGCATACAGCCCCTCGAACGGCAGGAACATGATAGCGAAATCGGTCGTGTTCGGCGGGTCGATGTATTTGTCGCGGATGTCCTTGGCGCAACCCTTGATGCGCTGCTCCAACTCTTTGCC
>JAEWMM010000026.1 GCA_023457175.1 Bacillota bacterium
GACTCTCACATAAAATGTAAGGTGAAATACAACGTGGGAGGGCGGAAAACGATGTTTTTAGAGACGCTTTTAGCAGGGCTGCCACAGTTGATGCGGCTCCTTTTTGTGTTGCATGTCAGCAGCGGTAATTCATTTCCCAAGCCGCTTTCAGCTAAAAACGAACGCGAATGCTTAAAGCTGATCCGGGAGGGGGACGCGCAGGCCAAAAACCGTCTGATTGAACACAACCTGCGGCTGGTGGTACACATCATCAAAAAATACTATTCCAACATCAAGGATCAGGACGATCTCATCTCGATAGGGACTATCGGATTGATTAAGGCGGTGTCAACCTTTGATTATGAGAAAGGGACACGGTTTGCGACTTATGCTTCAAGGTGTATAGAAAACGAAATCCTCATGTACTTTCGCAACCGCAAAAAGACCGCGCAGGATGTCTACATATTTGACCCGATCGACACTGACAAGGACGGCAATGCGCTGACGCTGCAGGACATTATGGCGGACGAGGGCAGCATCTTTGAGGATATCGAATTCCGCCTTCGTGCGCAGGAGCTGCATCACAGTATTGAGAGTGAACTCAACGACCGTGAGCGCGATATCGTGATACTACGCTATGGCTTACATGGCAAACGCCCGCTGACCCAGCGTGAGATTGCCCAGAGCATGGGCATATCGCGTTCTTATGTGTCGAGGCTGGAATCCAAGGCGCTTTCTAAGCTGAGGGAGAAATTTGAAAAGAAGGAGCAATAACCGGTCGATAGCGCGGTTAGACAGAGACGATAATCTTTGCAATGAATAAATATTTAAAGCTTTGCACCGACGCCGTCGGATAGATGGCTGAAGAAATATCGGCCAGCCATTTAATGAGAAATAATAATACTGTCAGATGGACAACGGACCTTTGCCATGGGATAAAGGTCCGTTGTCCATTTTATAAATCAATAAAATTCAGCGCATAGATTCATGAGGCGAGCGACAGAGCATATTTAAATGAGAGCTTGGTATTGTCAACAGGCCCTTTATTGTACGTTATCGAGAGCTTAAAGAGTATCTATTTGATATAATTTCCAAGTTGTGCGATGGCGCCGTTGTTAGTGTAATCTACACACACTATATCGGAGTTTGTTCATATTTTTGGTGCAACATATGCTATAATACAAATTAGATAGAACCTGCTAAGATATGCTATACCACTTGCGAGAAAGTTTCAGGAGGAGTAATAATATGCTGAAAAAGATCTTGTTTGTCGCTACGTATGACGGAATGCGGGAAATTGCCCGCCAAGTGGTGAAGCAGCGCGGTGATAAAATGGAGATTGTAACCGGCGAGCTTTTTGAGGCGGTTAAGAATATTCAAATGTGCGATCTAACCGATAAAGAGGTGATTATCAGTCGCGGCGGTACAGCGCGCCTTCTGCGCAAATCGTTCGGACTCCCTGTTGTAGAGGTCGAGGTGTGCGCTTATGACATTCTGCGTGTGGTGTATAAATACAGAGACCGCCGTATCGCTGTCATTGGCGCGGATAACGTCATATCGGGCGTTAAAATTCTCGAAGAAGTGATGGGAACACAAATTTACTATTTCCCCTTCACCTTTGAGGAAGAAATTGAACGAATCGTCGACATGATTTGCGGCATGAATATTGACATTGTGGTGGGAGACACCGTTGCCGTGCGCATCGCAAAGCATAAGGGGCTTGCCGTAGAGCTTGTAAAGTCCGGCAAAGAAGCGGTTGAGGAAGCGATTGACAAGGCCGAGAAAATTTGCGCCGCCATTTTACAGGAGCGCGAGAAAAATTCCCGTGTTAACGCGATTGTGGAACATCTGGACGAGGGTATTATCGTCACGGATCAATACTCTAAAATTATTCTGTTTAACCATGTGGCCGAAAATTTGCTTCAAACCACCAAACAAGATGTGCTCGACACCGATATTAACCTGATACTCCCCACCATTAATACACGTTCGGTATTAGAAAGCGAACAAGGCACCTCTCAGCAAATTATGAAGGTGCAGGGGAAATATCTGGTGGCAAATACCTTTCCCATCTGGGTGGAAAATGAATGCAAGGGCGTCGCTATTACCTGTGAGGATGTTACTGAAATTCAGGAATTAGAGCAAAAAATTCGCCGGACTCTATCCAAAAAAGGCTTGGTTGCAAAACATCATTTTGAGGATATTATCGGGACAAGCGCCAAGATTCGAGAAACAGTGGGCTTGTCTCAAAAATACGCTTCGGTAGATTCTACCGTCTTTATTTACGGAGAGAGCGGAACCGGTAAGGAGCTGTTCGCCCAATCGATTCATAACAACAGCAAGCGAAAAAAAGGCCCGTTTATCGCTATAAACTGCGCAACCTTGCCTGCCGAACAGCTGGAGAATACCCTGTTCGGATATGTGGACGGTGCGTTTGCCGGCGCTAAAAAAGGCGGCAAAAAGGGCGTTTTTGAAATTGCGCACCATGGCACCTTGTTCCTTGACGAAATAGCCGAGTTGGATTTAGCGATTCAATCAAAAATATTGAGGGTGCTGCAGGAGCGCGAGGTCATGCGGATGGGCGGAGACAGTATTGTGCCGGTAAACGTCCGCATTATTGCCGCTTCTAATAAAGTGCTGTTTAATGCGGTAAACGAAAAGAGGTTCCGTGAGGATTTATACTACCGCATCAGTGTGCTTAATATCAATATTCCCCCTCTGCGCGAGCGCATTGAGGATGTACCGCTTTTAATTGAGTTTTTCACTAAAAAATATTGCCGTAAATACGGCTTGCCGCCGTTGCGGCTGGATATCAGCGTGATCCAGCGCCTTTGCGCCTATAGTTGGCCCGGCAATGTAAGACAGCTTGAAAATGTTGTACAAAAAATAGTTCTTCTGTCAGAAAACGGCCTTTTTAGAGAAGAAGATATGGACCATCTTCAAATAGAAGAGCAGACAGCCGCTGAGGATTCAAACATTGTATCCTGCAACGGCACTTTAGAGGAGATAACACGGCGCATTATTTTGCGGACATTGAAGGAAGAGGGTTTTAACAAAACCAAGACGGCCCAGCGGCTGAATATCACGCGTGTCACGCTCAACAAGCACCTGAGCGATGTATAGAATATATACATATGCGTATATATTCTATACATATCAATGTATGATTGCCCAATAAATAAATCAATTGTTTAAATTTTTTTGTTGACATTGCATCAAATCCTCACTATAATAAGGCCAAACAGAATATCCGTGCGCGCCGGAGCTTTTGTTGTAAGCCATATGACAATATTTGCTTAATGGGAGGTTTTGTTAGAATGAATATTAAAAAAACAATCGAAAAGGTACCCGGCGGTATGATGATTGTTCCTATGTTCATATCGGCGACCATTAATACATTCGCCCCGGGCGTGTTCAAAATCGGCGGATTTGTTACGGCAATCATGAGCAATCACAATGTTTTTATCGGTGCGTTCCTTGTGTGTATGGGCGCTGGCATGACCTTCAAATCTGCGCCTAAAGCGCTTAAAATCGGCGGCGTCACGACCCTTACCAAATATCTGTTTTCTGTTGCGCTGGGGCTTGCGGCAAACAGCCTTTTTGGCCCCAACGGCTTTTTGGGGCTTTCGGCCCTGGCTATTATCTCAGCGGTATCCAACACCAACGGCGGTCTCTATGCCGCCCTCACCGCCGAGTTTGGTTCCAAAGAGGAGATCGGCGCCATATCTGTTTTGTCGGTTAACGACGGCCCCTTCCTGACCATGATTGCGGTAGGAACCGCGGGCATCGCAACCATTCCGTTTATGGAGCTGGTGGGCGTTATCGTTCCGATTATCTTTGGCATGATTCTTGGCAATCTCGACCCCGAGATGAGAAAGTTCCTCACAAACGGCGGCAGCATCATGATCCCCTTCATGGCGTTGGCTATGGGCACGCGTCTTGACTTCCGCATGATTCTCACTGCAGGCCCGATGGGCATTGTTCTGGGCCTCATTACCGTGGGCATTGGCGGCGCATTAAATATTTTCGCCGACAGAGTGACAGGCGGAACCGGCGTTGCGGGCGCAGCCTGCTCGAGCACGGCCGGCAATGCGGTAGGCGTTCCTCTTGCGATTGCGGCAGTGGATCCGACGCTTGAGGCGGCGGCGGCCGCGGCAACCCCGTATGTGGCGGCGGCTATGATCACAACCGCCATCTGCACCCCGATTCTGACAACCTACATCTACAAGCGAAATCTTAAAAAGCATCCCGATTGGCTGAGCGAAAAGGATAGGGCCGCAAAAGAGGCTTTAGGGAATTAAGGCGGACTTTTGAACGTCTGATGCCAAACATCGTTAAATAAAAATTTAACCTTATACCGACAGGAGGAAGAACCATGAAAATTGTCGTACTTGACGGATATACCTTAAACCCTGGCGATTTAAGCTGGGACGCTTTGAAAGCGCTGGGAGATGTAACGGTTTACGACCGCACAACCAGCGACCCAAAGGAAGCGGCTTTGATTTTAGAGCGCATCGGGGATGCAGAGGCGGTATACACCAACAAAACGCCGCTTACCAGAGAGATTCTTGACAAAGCCCCCAACGTCAAATTTATCGGCGTTATGGCGACCGGATTCAATGTTGTTGATACAGCCGCCGCAAAGGAAAAGGGCATACCCGTCTGCAATGTTCCGATTTACGGTACCGCTGCGGTTGCTCAAACTGCCATAGCGCTTTTGCTCGAACTTTGCCATCATGTGGGCGAGCACAACCGCGCCGTACAGGCAGGGGAGTGGAGCAACTGCCTTGACTACTGCTTCTGGAATTATCCGCTTATCGAGCTGGACGGCAAGACCATGGGTATCGTCGGGCTTGGCAGAATCGGCAAACGCACAGCACAGCTTGCTCAAGCACTGGGCATGCAGGTTCTTGCCTATGATGAAATTCAGGATCAGTCGGTTGTAAGCGATACGCTGCGCTACACCACGCTGGATGAGCTGTTGGCCGAATCGGACGTTATCGCGCTGCATTGCCCGCAGACGCCCACCAATACGGGCATTATCAACAAGGACAGCATCGCGAAAATGAAGGACGGCGTTATGATTATCAACAATTCCAGAGGCCCCCTGATTGTTGAGGAGGATCTGGTTGCCGCGCTGGAAAGCGGCAAGATTGCCGGGGCGGGGCTGGACGTTGTCCCCGTAGAGCCGCTGCCCGCAAACAGTCCGCTACTGGGCGCGAAAAACTGCATTATTACGCCCCATTTGTCCTGGGCGCCGCTCGCTTCCCGTTCCCGGCTGTTGGATGTGGCCGTTGAAAATCTCAAGGCATTCCAAAGCGGGAAGCCCATCAATGTTGTGAATCCGTGACAGGATGCGTGATAACAGGAGGCATACAATGAAGATTGGTTTTATTGGACTTGGCATTATGGGAAAGCCCATGTGCAAAAATTTAATCGCCAAAGGGCATACGCTGGTTGTTTATGACATCAACAGCGCAGCCGTGCAGGAAATAGTTGCTTTGGGTGCAACGACCGTTGGATCCCCCGCGCAGGTTGCCGAGCAGTGCGACCATATTATAACCATGCTGCCCAATTCTCCGCACGTAAAAGCGGTCATTTGCGGAGAGAACGGCGTTTTAGACGGCATGCAGCCGGGCGGCATTCTGATAGACATGAGCTCTATCGCACCGCTGGCCTCTCAAGAGGTGGCCAAACAGTGCGCGCAAAAAGGCATACAAATGCTGGATGCGCCGGTGAGCGGCGGCGAACCCAAAGCCATTGACGGTACGTTATCTATTATGGTTGGCGGCGACAAGGCGGTCTTTGAGAAGGTATACGACATTCTCATGTGCATGGGCGCAAGCGCTGTTTACTGTGGCGAAATCGGTGCGGGCAACACAACAAAATTGGCGAATCAGGTTGTTGTCGCGCTGAACATCGCGGCATTATCCGAAGCGCTGATGCTGGCTACAAAGGCCGGCGTCGACCCCAAGCTGGTTCTGGACGCAATCAGCGGTGGACTGGCCGGCAGCACGGTCATGAATGCAAAAGGCCCCATGATGCTCCGGCACAATTACGACCCCGGTTTTAAAATAGACCTGCATATTAAAGATTTAGCCAATGTGCTCGAAACGGCCCACAGTGTCGGCTCACCCAGTCCGCTGACGGCAGCGGTGATGGAAATGATGCAGACGCTGCGCGCCGACGGGTATGGCCAACAGGACCATAGCGCCTTGGCAAAATATTACGAAAAGCTCTCCGGCACACAAATTGAATCGAAACTATTGTAGAAAAGGGAGAAAACGATGGTTATTGATAAACTGAAAAACGCCCATTTGTATTACGGCCTCGGACCGCGCTTTGAAAAAGGCCTGCGCTATTTGCAGGAAACCGACCTTGCGTCGATGCCGGCGGGTAAGCATGCCATAGACGGAGAGGATTTATTTATCCTGATCAAGCATTACGATTCCTTTCCTCTAAAAGAGTGCAAGCTTGAGAACCACCACAACTATGCCGATATTCAACTCGTGGTCAGCGGTAAGGAATACTTTTGTTTTGCGCCGCTGGACGATCTTAAGCTCATAGAATCTCATGATGATAAAGATGTGTACTATTTTGAAGGCGCCTGCGACCCGATTACGCTGACCGGCGATTTGTTTGCGCTGGTATTGCCCGATGATGCGCACATGCCGGAACGGGCGATTAATGAGGTGCCGGAACCCATTGTAAAGGCCGTTGTCAAGGTTCGTTTGTATTAGCGCTGCGCCGTCTCCAAACCATAGCGACATGAACAGTCTTTTGGGGCTATAGCAAAACAGGCCTCAAAAAAACAGAGCCGAAGTAGCTGCGAAAGCAGACACAACGGCTCTGTTTTGGTATACTTAAGCTGTAAAAAAACAAATATAACAGCATGCTCACGGAACAGATGGAGATGAATTGATTCTAAGGAGGAATTGAGATGCGCTTACGAGACGACTGCAACCGGATTGTCGCGCAATCTATTCGACAAGTACAGCCGAGACAGGCAGTGAGCCGGGCGCTTGCAGATCGGACTTTTTCTGGCGGACAGCTTTTGGTGGTCGCTGTTGGAAAAGCGGCCTGGGCCATGGCCAGCGCCGCTTTTGATCAGTTAGGGCATGAAATTACCGGCGGCATGGTCATTACAAAATATAATCACAGTCAAGGGCCGATAGGGCCTCTCGAAATTTGGGAAGCGGGGCACCCGGTTCCGGACGAAAATACCTTTAAAGCCACGCGTCGGGTGCTGGAGCTGACCGATGGTCTGACCGAAAAGGACACAGTTTTGTTCCTGTTATCCGGTGGCGGCTCGGCGCTTTTTGAGGCCCCGCTTATCGCGGAGGCAGAGCTTTTACAGTTAACAAGGGATCTGTTGGCCTGCGGAGCCGATATTGTGGAAATGAACACTGTGCGTAAACGAATGTCAGGGGTTAAAGGGGGGCGGTTTGCGCAGCACTGCGCACCGGCCCGCGTCTTAGCGATTGTTCTCTCGGATATTATTGGCGACCCGTTGGATATGATTGCTTCGGGCCCGGCCTACCCCGATTCGTCTACGGCTCAGGACGCCAAACAGGTGGTAGAAAAATACCGCCTGACACTCTCTGAAAAAGCGCTGGGCCTGCTTGAGCACGAAACGCCCAAGACGCTTGATAACGTGGAAACGGTCGTAACCGGCAGTGTGCGCGAACTGTGCGAAGCCGCAGCGGCTGCCTGTCAATCGCTAGGCTATGAAACGACGGTGCTCACCGATTGCCTCACCTGTCAGGCCCGCGATGCCGGCGCATTTCTGGCCGCTATAGCGCAATATCATCAAGGTGCTGGTCAGTCGTTGGCTTTTTTGGCGGGGGGCGAAACGGTCGTGACGCTGACCGGTAAAGGCTTGGGTGGCCGCAATCAGGAAATTGCGCTTGGGGCTGCCGCTCTGCTGCATGGCATGCATGAGACTGCCATATTTTCATTTGGCTCAGACGGCACTGACGGCCCTACCGACGCTGCCGGCGGGTTTGTTACCGGCAGAACCTATAATCAACTCAAA
Source organism: Bacillota bacterium (assembly GCA_023457175.1). GTDB lineage: Bacteria > Bacillota > Clostridia > Oscillospirales > Ruminococcaceae > Yanshouia. Next base: position 8,015 of record JAEWMM010000026.1, read on the forward strand.
GAGCAGGGCATAGACCCCTTTGAGGTGCTGCGCAATAACGACGCCTATCACGCGTTGAAGGCCTGCGATGGTTTAATTATGACCGGCGCCACAGGCACTAACGTTAATGACGTCGCCTGTGTGCTTATTCGCCGCTAACAAAAGCTGCCGCAATAAAATTTTGCCACGGTTTGTGAAAATGTGCCGCCAAATAAGATAGATGCGAGGTGTTTTTCAACGCGACTGATTGACGTTATTTATAAAATAAAAACGAGACGTTTATTTACTGTTGTTTTGATACTATTTATGTTTGCCACCCTCGCCTTTATCTGGGGCAATTCGACGCAGAGCATCGAAGCATCGCAGGCGCTGAGCCTTGGCGTCCTGCAAAAAGTGAAGCCGGTGCTGGAAGTTATGGCCGGAGCGGGGAACGTGACGGATCACCTCGTCCGTAAGCTGGCGCATTTTATCGAGTTTGCCGCGCTTGGCATACAGCTTGCGCTGCTGCTTATGCTGTTCGGACGCGTGCGGCTCCAGCCTGTTATAAACTGCGCCTTCTTCGGCTTGGCTGTTGCGGTACTCGACGAAACGATACAGATTTTTTCGTATCGCGGCGCGCAGATTCAGGATGTATGGCTCGACTTCTCAGGGGTTTGCGCCGGGCTGCTTGCCGCGCTGGGCATATACCTGATCGTAAAGGCTGCGCGGCGTCACATGAGCAAAAAAAGCAGCGCTTGAGGGGGATTTTGCGCGCGTATCGATGCCGCGCTTTAAGGGGCGTTTGTTTGTACAAATCGCTAAAATGCCGTCGCTTTATTGACGGCCTGAAACCCTCCATCGGCAGTAACGCCCGATGGAGGGTTTTGCATAAGAAAAAAAGATAGGATATCACCGGCAATTTGAACGCGCGTGCTTTGCACCGCTTGAAGGGCACGGTCAGAACGCGCCGGTTCCCAGCGCATCCACCGCTTTTTTCAGCCTTTGCATGGCGTCTTTCAGCGTTTCGCGCCGACAGGCGATATTAACGCGCTGAAAAGATTCGCCGCCTGCGCCGAACATCGTTCCGCCGTCCAGCCACAGGCCGGCCTTATGCACCATCAGGTTATCAAGCGCCCGATCGGTCATCCCCAGCGCCGAGCAGTCCAGCCAGATCAGATAGGTGCCCTGCGGCTCGACCAGATGAATCTGCGGCAGATGCTCGGCCAAAAAATGCCGGACAAAGGTCAGGTTACCCGACAGATACGCCTTTAACGCGTCCAGCCATTCGGCGCCCTGCGCATAGGCGGCCCGGCAGGCAATCAGTCCCATCACATTCGGCTGGCTATAACCGACCCGGTTGATCGCCTTGCGCAGACGGCGGCGGATATCAGCATTAGGCGCAAAAATATTTGAGATTTGAAGACCTGCCAGATTAAAGGTCTTTGACGGCGCGGTGCAGATGACCGATATATCGGCAAACGCCGGTTTAAGGTTGGCAAATACCAGATGGCGGTGGTTGGGGTAGATAAAATCGGCGTGTATTTCGTCGGCGACGACATAGACGCCGTGCTTAACACAGATGTCGCCCATGGCGGTCAGCTCCGCCTCGGTCCAGACGCGCCCCACCGGATTGTGTGGGCTGCACAGTATAAATAGCTTAACACCGTGAGTGACAATCTTCTCCTCAAAATCGGCTATATCCACGCTGTATTTGCCGTCGGCATAGACC
>JAEWMM010000027.1 GCA_023457175.1 Bacillota bacterium
CAGCTGCACAGCGCACCAACAGCACATTAGCGGCCACCGCCAGCCGCACCGCCTCCGTGACAACCGGTGTGTCTTCTCTTGTGGCTAGATTGTCGGCGCTGGTTGGCGTTACATACCTGGCTAAAAAGGGCCTTGACGCTATGTTCTCGGCAGTCAAGACCTCGGCACTTCAAAAGGTTCATGAATCTACCTTTCAGGCTCTTTTGAACAGCGAAAAAGCCGGTACGGCGCTATACTCCTACGTGTCAGCCTATGCAAAGCAATCCATATTAGGCCGTGAAGATATCGCCAAGGGAATGACCACATTCCTGACCTATTCCCGCGACATGAACCAGTTAGAGCGCATGGTTAAGATGACTGAGCGCTTATATGCCAAGGATCCGACCCAGGGCACTGAGGGCGCTGTATTCGCGCTGAAAGAGATTCTTTCGGGCGATACCCTGTCCATGAGAAACCGTTTCAACATCACCGGCTTTGATGGCGCATCCATCCGCGCCAAAATGGCGGTAGGAAATACCGCAGGCGCACTTGATGAAATCGACGCAGTGCTGAATCGATTCGGTGCGACTCAAGAAGTGCTGGATAAAAACTTCAAAGGGTTAATTTCTCAAGTTGAGTTATTCAGATCAAACGTCAAGACCGCAATCGGCGAAGATGCCAACGGTGCGATGGAAAACCTTGCGGCCACCATCCGGCGTTTGAACGAGAATTTCGATTCCGGCAAATATCAGCCGTTTATCAACATGCTGACCAACGGCTTCAACGCCGCGGGCAACGCAATTGCGTGGGCGGCGGATAACGCCACGACGCTGATACCGATTTTGGGCGGGGTTGTGATGGCGTTGGCGGCTTATAATGCGGCAACTAGCATAGCAACATTAGTAACCGGCGCGTTGGGGATGACGTCTATGCTGGCGATAACACCTTGGTTGGCGTTAGGCGCTGTCATCCTCGGCGTGGCTGCCGCGCTCGGCATAGCCTCCGGTGCGATGGATGGCATGACGCAAAAATTTAACAGCGTGGCGGGGATGGCTAAGTCGTTGGAGCAATCTAAGGGCGATGCAGCTAGTGCAATGACTCCTCTGCCTACCGAGATTACAAACGCCGACCCGATCAGCGTCAAAGGTAGCGTCGAGATCAAGGAAGAAAACATTAAGGCACTTATGGATGTGGCTGGTATGAAGTTTTTTGCGCAATATTCCAACATTACGCCGCAGCTTGTTGTTCACAACGCTAATTTTAACAACAATACCGATATGAACGATCTCATGGGCGTGCTCGGCGAGTTTTTGGAATCCGCCAGAGCGGCCCAGCCGGAGGGATTGCCTACATGAGTTACTATGTATCAATAGGGGATGTCGAGCTTGACGGTGTGCTGACTGTAGCACAATCCGGCGGCCGGGATATTTCTACTTATGACAGCGTGGGCGGCGGTAAATTTGCCGTCGCCCAAAACAAAGGGCTGCGAGAGTGGGTAATCAAATGTGAGATAAACGATCATGACACGCTGGATGACCTCGACAAGCTACAAAAAAGAAAAGCGCCCGTTCGCCTTGTCATCAAAGCCGATGACTACAAGGTGAGCGAGCGTGTTTTTTTAAAGACCTACAGTCGTGAAGAAGAATACGCAGGGGTATTCCCCACAACCATTAATGTCATTGAATTTGCCAAGGTTGGCGTAAAGACTGCAGCAGTGCCGTATATGGCGAGACCGGGAACTAAGGTGCTGGCGGCGACGGTGACAATTGGCGACGGCTCAGGCAACACAAAATCGCCGGACGATCTCGCGCGGGAAGCGGCCTTGCAGGCAGCAGCCGACGGCGAAGCAAACGCTAAAACAGATATCGGCTATCGCGTTATTGACCCTAAAACGGGGAAGAATGTCGCAAATCTCGCGACATTACGCGACGGCGACGAAGTTTACTATGACTACGCCTCGGCGCAGGCATGGGAAAATGAAGAAAAGCGAATGATCGCAGCCGGAAATTATGAAAAGGAACCGCTAGGAAAGGGAATTGGAAAAGCGTGGGATGCGTTCTGGAAATGGATGAACACACCGCTGTGATTATTCTCGATAAATGACAGTGTAGGAAACCATTTCAGACTTCAATATCTGATTATAGTGCTCGCCCTTCAATATGTTTATTACGTTTTCCTCGCCAATCTCATTTAAAAGCGCTTCGAGCTTTTGCTCTGGAGTTTTTGCTATCCCGCCGGTAAAAACTCTTTTAACCTTTATCATAAAATCACCCCGTGTAAAATATTACCTACATAATATCCCATAATGACCCATCTGTAAAGGAGTGACGCCTTTGCTCATCGTAAACGGCAACGATTTAACTCAGATCGCTTGCAACATCAAGTACACCGACCAGCTTAATAACGGCGCGTCCTTGTTGACATGGGAGTATCCTGTCGCACTGGCTAAGCTTTACCCCGAAGGCGCGACCGTTGTTTTTATGCACGAGGGCGGCAACGTATTTTACGGATTCCTTTTCACCTCGCGCACCAATAGCGAGACGGTGAAATGTACCGCATACGACCAGCTGAGATATTTTAAGGCGCAGGATTTTATGTATCGAAATGGCGAAACGCTGGACGCCTTCATCAAACGTATTTGCGCCACAATAAGCGACCGAATTAGCATAGGGCAAATTGACCCCACAGGCGCAGTGCTATCGAAAAAAATCTTCGACAACAAAACCTATTTGGATATGATAGGCGATTCAATCAAAGAGACGTTACTGCTGACCGGCAACTATTATGCATTGCGCGATGAATTCGGTGCGCTGACGCTGCGGGATGTCTACGACCTACGGCTGGGATTGGTCATCGGTGACGCCAGCCTTGCAACCGATTACGATTATATTCGCTCGATCGATGAAGACACTTATAACACCGTCAAAGTCGGGCAGGACAATGAGACAACCGGCCAGCGCGACGCAATTATCGCTACGAACACTGAGAGTATTGCCAAGTGGGGCAAATTAATGATATATGAGACGTTCTCGGGCCGGAACGACGCCCAGCTTAAAGGACTGGCAGCGGCCATCTTAGCGGTCAAAAACAGGCCTACAGAGGCACTTTCAATTGATTGTGTGGGCGATCTCCGCGTCCGGGCCGGAACTGGTCTGAAAGTCAAAATATCTGATGTCGGTGTCGACTTGTGGGCTATCGTCACGCAGGCCGTGCACACATTTGAGGGCGCAGAACATACGATGCGGCTAAATCTACAATACGGGAGGTGGCAAGGATGGCAAACGTAGTTACCGAGATTAAAAAGATCGTCCGGGACTACCTGCACAACGAGGATCTCTCGGATGTCCTATACGCCACCTATACCGGTGCAGGCATCCGCATTGACGGACGGCCCAATGTGATACCGGCGGCTTTTGTGGATGTTCCCTTGAGCCTGCAAACCGTCGAAGCAAAGCTGTCCGGGACGTTTGAGGGCGAGGCACTTTCCACCGAGGGCGCATCGGTAACCAAGATTACGCTGACCGATGCGCCGGTTACCATCACGCGGGGCCTTGTTGCGGGCGACCGGGTGACGGTCATCAAGCAGCGCGGTGGCCAGCGGTATTCCATCATAGACAGGACAGGGGGTTAATATGTCAGTACTTAAAACCTACGGCGACGCAACCGGCTTTAAGCCGTCTAGAACGTACCGCCTCACCAGCGACCGGGTGGAAGGCAAGACAGACGGCAAAGCGGCGATGCTGCAAGCCATTGATCTGGCGTTGTCTACCGAGCGGTGGCGGTATCTTATTTACTCAGGCGACTATGGCATAGAGCTTGAAGAACTGTTCGGAAAGTCCCGCCCATACGTGGCCGCCGACCTGGAACGCCGAATCACTGAGGCGCTGCTGGAGGATGACCGCATCACCGCCGTGGAGAATTTTCAGATTTCCTTCGCAGGCGACACAGCGACGGTCACCTGTACCGCCGTCACGATCTTTGGCGATATAAACGTAGAAAGGGGTGTGCCGCTTGGCTGAATCTTATCAATACGATACAATCTTGCAAGCCATGCTCGCCCGCGTACCCGACGACATCGACAAGCGGGAGGGCAGTATCATCTACGACGCGCTGGCTCCCACGGCTTATACGCTAGCGGGGCAAAGCTTTATGCTAGGATATCTAACCGACCTGTTATTCGGTGACACGGCGACCGGCGAATGGCTCGACCGTGTCGTGGGGGATTTTGGCCTGACACGCGAGGCGGCAACCTATTCGATCCGACAGATCGGCTGCACCGACGGTGCGGGGGCGGCATTTGCGATACCCATCGGCGCGCGGTTTGCCGTCAACGAACTGACCTTTAAAATCACCGAGGAGATTGCGGCAGGCAGCTACAAAGCGGTCTGTGAACAGGCGGGCACGCAGGGCAACTGCTATTCCGGGGCGATACTGCCGCTGGACAATATCTCCGAGCTGGGGGCGGCAGTGCTCGCGCCTGAGCCGCTGATTCCCGCGCGGGACGAGGAAACCGACGACGCGCTGCGGGCGCGGTTCTACCTCTCGGTGCGACAGACGCCGTTCGGCGGCAACAAGGCAGACTACCGTGAGAAGACGCTGGCTATTGACGGCGTCGGGGCGTGCGTCGTCTTTGGCGCGGCAGAAGGCATGGGCGCGGGCAATGTCGGACTCATGATCGGCGACGAAAATCAGAACCGTGCGACCCAAACGCTGGTTGACGCGGTTCAGGTGCTGTACGGCACCGCGGGCGACGGGCTGGCGCCCATCGGGCACCATGTCACGGTGGGAACCTGCGCCGATCTGGCGGTCGACGTCTCGGCGTCGCTGATACTTAAATCGGGCGCGAGTATGGCGGTGGTGCAGCCGCTCGTCGAAGCGGCGATTGCCAATTACATCGAGAACATCGCATTTGACGCGGGCGTGGTTTTTTACGCCAAGCTTGTGGCTGAAATCTTAGGCGCTCACGATGCGATTCTCGACGTCGGCAGCGTGACGATGAACGGTGTAGCGGGTAACATCGCGTTGGAAAAGACCTTTTTAAACTATCAGGTACCGGTGGTCGGAGAGATCACAGTGACGGAGGTGGGCTGATGTTTTATAACATACCCGCCGATTTTTTATCCCGCTTGCCGGAACGATTGCAGGGCGTGCCCGAGTTTT
>JAEWMM010000028.1 GCA_023457175.1 Bacillota bacterium
CTCTGGCCGAAGGCAACAGCTCGTCGAGGCTGATGTAAACCATAATACCGGCGACCGAGGCAAAAATAAATCCGAACATGGCGTCGCTAAAGAATCTGTATAAAAGCAAATAGCCTATCAGGGCGCCAACCGGCTCTGACAGCCCTGACAGAAAAGACAATTGAAACGCCTTTTTTCTGCTTTCTGTCGCGTAGAATACAGGCACCGCGACCGCAATACCCTCCGGTATGTTATGAATTGCGATTGCAACGGCGATGGGCACACCCAGCTTTGGGTCGCTTAATGCGGCTGTAAAGGTCGCCAAACCTTCAGGGAAATTATGAATCGCTATCGCCAATGCGGTAAACAGGCCCATGCGCATTAATTTGGATTTATGGTCTTCGCTTTCACCGTCCATTTCTTCCACGGTATGCACCTCGTGCGGATTTTCTGTTGATGGTATCAGCTTGTCAATAGCCGCTATAAACAATATGCCAAAAAAGAAGCCCCCCACAGCGGCCCATGCCCCAGCCTTAGGGCCGAGAGCCTGTGTCAGTGCATCATTCGCTTTTACCAGTATTTCAGCAAACGAAACATAGATCATAACGCCCGCTGAAAATCCCAATGAAACAGAGAGAAACTTGGGGCTGGTTTTTCTGGTAAGCAAAGCGAGCGCGCTGCCAATGCCTGTAGAAAGGCCGGCAAAAAGCGTTAACGAAAAGGCAAACAGTACATTCGATAAATTCATAGCGTTCCTCTTTTCATAAAATGAATACTATCGCCTGACCTTTTAATATCAAGCGGGATATAAAATGCGTGACTGTTCTACTATTATACAATTTATTCCTGAGTATCACAATCTTTATAGACCGCCGCCCCGATAAAATGCTATAATAAAAATATATAATACGCATTGCAAGAAGGTGAAAAATGATCTCGATATTAAAAAGCAGCCCATTATTTTCGGGTATGTCGGAAAGCGATATTGAAAGCTGCCTGCGGTGCAGCCAGTCGGAAATTGCCGCTTATGAAAAAGATGAGATTGTTTTTTATCAAAAGGACGCGCCTGAAAAGCTGCTGGTGCTTATAGAGGGGGCGGTGGCCGTGTGCCATGATACGGCGTCGGGAAAGCGAAGTATCGTTGCCACCTTTGACCAAAGCGGCGAGCTGTTTGGAGAGGTGTTCCTTTTTCTCAACCGAAAGGAATACGACCATTATGCGCAGGCCGTTACCCCGGCCAAGGTTTTGCAAATTCCAAAGGCGTTTTTTTATCAGACCTGCGGGAACAGCTGCGGGTATCATTCCCGGCTTATTTTTAATATGCTGTCTATTCTCGCGCAAAAGGCCTATTTCCTGAACCAAAAGGTTCAAATTCTCTCCTGCGCGACGCTGCGGCAGAAGATTGCGAGAATCCTGCTTAAAAACTGCCGTCCGGACGGCAAGGTGCTTCTTTCTATGACGCGGGAAGAGCTGGCCGATTTTTTAAACACCGCGCGCCCGTCCTTATCGAGAGAGCTGATGAATATGCAGGACGACGGACTGATCAAAATTCAGAAGCGGGATATTTTTATTACTAATTTCGATGAACTGCAAAATATTTTATAGTTTAAAAAATGTTGCAATCATTTTTAATCCGTGATCGCCGGTAAGCGGCGTGTTAAATTTTAAAATTTAAACAATTTTGAAAATCCGTAACGCAGGTTACGGATTTTTTATGTTTAATCCATTATGATCAATACATCAACAGAGCAACAAGCATTTGAGGAGGATGTATTATGGATAATAAAATGTTTTGCTATCAATGTCAGGAAACGGCCGGCTGCACCGGCTGCACGCAGGTAGGCGTCTGCGGAAAGAAACCCGAAGTCGCGGCCATGCAGGATCTGCTCGTGTATGTCTCAAAGGGGCTCTCCGCCGTGACAACGCAGCTGCGCGCCGAAGGCAAGGCTGTCGCGCAGGATGTCAACCACCTGATTACGCTCAACCTGTTTATCACCATCACCAATGCAAACTTTGACGAGGATGCGATTGTGTCCCGTATTATCGAGACGCTCGACATAAAGTCCGCGCTGCTGGCGCAGGTTGCGCAGCCCGAGGCGCTGCCCGAAGCGGCAAAGTGGCACGCAGATCGTGCCGGATTTGCGGCCAAGGCATCGGAAGTGGGGATACTTTCCACTAAGGATGAGGATGTCCGCAGCCTTAGAGAGCTGATTACCTACGGCTTAAAGGGCCTTTCGGCCTATAGCAAGCACGCCAATGCGCTGCTTCAGGATGACGAGCAGGTCGACGCCTTTATGCAAAGCGCGCTCGCAAAAACGCTGGACGATTCCCTTAGCGTGAACGATTTGATTGCGCTGACGCTCGAAACCGGCAAATACGGCGTTAACGGCATGGCGCTGCTCGATAAGGCCAACACCACCGCTTACGGCAATCCTGAGATCACCAGAGTCAATATTGGCGTGGGCGCCCGCCCCGGCATCCTGATTTCCGGCCACGACCTGCGCGATATGGAAATGCTGCTTAAAGCAACCGAAGGCACCGGCGTTGACGTCTACACCCACTCTGAAATGCTGCCCGCCCATTACTATCCGGCGTTTAAAAAATACCCGCACTTTGTGGGCAACTACGGCAACGCCTGGTGGAAGCAGAAGGAGGAGTTTGAGAGCTTCAACGGCGCGATTCTGATGACCACCAACTGTATCGTCCCGCCCAAGGACAGCTATAAGGACCGCCTGTACACCACCGGCGC
>JAEWMM010000029.1 GCA_023457175.1 Bacillota bacterium
CAACCCCATCCGTTGGGATGGGGTTCGCTACAGATGTCCGGGCTTTTGCAATATCTAACAACCAATCAGACACGGGACAGTCTTGGCGGCTTTCATCTGCTGAATGCGGCATTATTGAGAGCGGCAATCATCAGGCTTTTCTCCTCAGAAGGGTCGGATTCTGGGCCGAACTTTATAACATCCATTTAGGCAGACACTATACAAAAGGCGAAAAAAACGACCTCCCCACCGCTTGCGTGGGGAGACCGTTGCATATCTAGACGTGCTATTGGCAGCCTTTCGATCCGCCCCGATTCACACCGATGCCGATTTTAAAGTCGTTTTCGCATTAGCAATAGATTTTTCTGTTTTGCACATGCTTTAAAGCATGATGCGGACGGATGTGCTTGCGGGCTTCGCATCTACGCTAACGGTTCAACCTTTAGCGAGATATCGGCATAAAAGACTTTGCGGCCCGGTCAAATCTCTTTTACAACGTCGGCAACCGGCCGGATACTTATGGCTGCATAGCCAGCAGCTGCTCATGAGCAAAGCGTATCAGTTCCTCGCGTGCGTGGGCGCGCGTCACCACGCACACCGCGGCGTCCGCTCCGCAGATAAAGCACCGGCGAGGCGGCAGTCCGAGGTCGCTCCTGTTCCACGCATGCAGATCCTGACCCATGACGTCGAGATCGAGCAGGCGGCCGCCCGGCAGCGTCTCCTCCAGCCGAATGCAAAGGCGTTTGAGCGCCAGCGTGTCACCATGGCAGCCCGCCAGCATCATGGGGCCGTCGGCTGTGTCTGCTATTTCCAGACAGACCGGCGCAAAGCCCGCTTGCGCCAGATGTGGCAGCAGTTCCCGGCACTGTTGCCTAAACCAGACCGAAAAGCAGCGCTCGGCGCGCGCCGGCAGCGGTATGCACAGCGTCGCCGACAAAAGCGCAGGCCAGTCGGCAGCCAATGACTGGCGGCGCAGCCACCTTATTTCCCGAATCTCTAAAATTTCATCCTGCCGGATAGCGGACATAGCCTCATTCCCATTTCTTGTATTATTTCTCCTGAAGCGCATTCGGACGGCTCAGGTGGTGTTTGAACGCGCGCCCGGCGGATCCGACAGGCTGGGTCTTTTAGCCATCCGGGCCCGGACCGTCTCAAAATCCGGGCTGTTCAGATAGGCTTAGGTGGTAGCGGTTTCAAGCCGTGAGACTGCGGCCCGGTTGCAGGGCTCGGTCGCGGGCAAAACCGGTACAGTGCCCAGAAAACGGTTGGGACTGTGCCTGCGTGGCTGCAAGCTCGGTTGAATGCACAACAGGGTGAAAGGGTTAGAGACGCTACGACACAACATTCGTCGGGCAGCACCGGCAGATGACGCCTTGGCGCGGCAGCCTGAGCCGGACCACAGACGGGAATTCCGGCAAACCCTCCCGCAGAATAATCACCCGGTCACAGCATATCGAGCACCCACTGAGGCGCGAGCTGGGGAGGTTCCTTACCCGACGCCACCGCCGCTTTGTAGGCTGCGATCACCGTGTCGCGTTTTTCCTCGTACTCGGCCTTTTCCTCGGCTCTTTCCAGCACCTCAAGGATTCTGTCGCGGGGGACGACGGTAATGCCGTCATAGTCGCCCACAATCAGGTCGCCGGGATTGACCGTAATGCCGCCGCAGGTGACAGGCAGGTTAATTTCTCCGGGATCCTTTTTGCCGGGGCCGCGCTGCATAAAGCCTCTGGCGTACACCGGCATGCCCAGCGCGATACAACCCTTGCGGTCGCGGACGTAGCCGTCGCAGACCATGCCTGCGTAGCCCACAGCGCTGGCCGCCCCCATGATGAGGTCTCCGAAATAGGCCTTGCCTGCATAGCCCTTGCCGTCGATAACCATGACATAGCCGGGCTTGCCGCTGTAGGCAGCCAAATGGATCGGGAAATTATCCCCGTCTTTGGTATCCACCGTTATGGCGGTGCCGACAACGCGCATATCAATATCCACCGGCATAATGCCGGCATCCATACAGCCGTCGTTGGGAATACCCAGTCCCTTCATGCCGTCGGCCAGCTGAGCGGTGCTCAGCTTAGAGACACGCGTAATAATGTCCTCAGGCAAAAGCGCGGGCAGCGGATGAATCGCCATATTAATCAGTCCTCCAATTCAATTTTGGTATATAATAGCTGCGCGTTGACGACGTCGCGCCGCCCCAGCGGCAGACCGTCGCTAAATTTTTTAATGTTTTCAAAGCAGCGCGCGATCATGTTCACGTCATTGTCGGCGGTGTTGCCGCCGATATGCGGCGTGATAACGGCGTTTTCCAAACTGTAAAACGGGCAGTCTGCACCGGGGGGTTCGGCCGCAAAGGCGTCCAGACCCGCCCCGAGAATGCGTTTTTCCTGCAAAGCTTCGAGCAGATCCGCTTCGTTGACGATGCCGCCGCGCGCGGTGTTGACGAGAATGGCCGCCGGCTTCATCATTGCCAGCCGGGCTTTATCGATGAGGTTGACGGTCTGCTCGGTCAGCGGAACATGCAGGCTGACGATGTCGGAGGTTGCCAGCAGCGTGTCCAGCGGGCAATATGTAATGCCCAGCGCCTGTTCCTGCGCCTCGGTGATGCGGAACATATCGTAATACTGTACGGTGGCGCCAAAGCCCTGAATAATTTTGGCGACCTTGCGTCCGATGTTGCCCAGCCCGACCAGCCCGACAGTTTTTCCGCTGATGAGGTAAGAGCTGCTGGAGAATTCGTCCTTAGCCCAGACATTTTCTTTTACGCGGCGGTTGGCCACAAGCAGGTGGCGGTAAACGGCGAGTATATGCAGCACCGCCAGTTCGGCAACCGGCTGCGCGTTGATGCCGACACAGGTTGCTACCGGAATATCCCGTGCGCTGATGCCTGGAATATCCAGTGAATCATAGCCCGCGCCCCATTTTTGAATAAATCTCAGCCGGGTGGCGTTGGCAAGGTCGCCGCCCTCCAGCCGGATGGTGCGAATAATGACATAATCGGCCTCACTCAGCTTGCTGTAATCCTCGCGGGTGGGAACATCGTACAAATCAAAGCCCGCGGGACACATCTGATAGAGCGTTTCCCGGGTTTTGGGATGATAGGGGCCGACCAATGCGATTTTTTTCAATGCAATACTTCCCTTCATCAAAATGGGGGTGCGCGCATGTCCCCGCCGCAAGAGGGAAAGGGCATGCGCAGAGAAAGCTATTTATCGAGCTGACGGATTACGTCGATAATCGTACCGTCGCGGTATTCGACCAGCGCAACAACGCGGTCGGTGCAGCGTATAGGCTCGGGAATGCCGGTGACCGTCTCGGCCAGATGCTTCATCTGCTCGATGCCGCAGATCGCCACGCCGGCGTTTTTAAGTGACGCGCGCAGCATGTCGTAGCTGCGGTGCCGCGGATTCAAGGCCACGCCTGCCTCGGTGACGATGGCGGCGATCGTCTCGCCGGGCGTACACAGCGTAAAGACGCGCTCAACGATCGACGGGGTGCGTCCGCGAAACAGCGGCAGCGCAACAATCGGCACCTTAGCGCCCGCGGCAACATCCGGGCCGCCGCCCAAACCGCCGAGCATCTCGCCGCTTGAGCCGGTCAGAATGTTGACGTTAAAGTCAATATCCACCTCCAACGCGCCCAGCACGGCAATGTCCAGCCGGTTTACCATGCAGCCCTTGTTGTGCGGATTTGCGTAGCGGCCAGTGTCGCATTCGACAATGCGGCTGTTTCCCAGCATGGCGCGCGCCGCTACCGAGTCGAAGGACTGCACCGCCTCAATGTAGTCAATCAGATTCGCGTTGAGCAAATCGACAATGCCCGAGGTCACGCCGCCCAGCGCAAAGCCCGCCTTAATGTTCTTTTCCTGCATATAATCGCCGATGTATTTTGTGCAGGCAATCGGAATAGCGCCGGCGCCTGTCTGGAACGAAAAGCCGTTTTCAAAGCAGCCGCAATGCGCGATAACCGCAGCGGTGTTTTTAGCAATGAGCAGGTCACGCGGGTTTCGGGTCAGGCGGGCGGCGCCCTTGCCAATCAATGCGCTGTCGCCTATCTCATCAAGGCAGACCACCATATCGACCGTTTCCTGCCGGATAACCGCCGGTGTGCAGGGGTAGGGAACAAGGGTGTCGGTAACGGCGATGACTGTTTTACCGTGCTGTGCGTCGATGTGGCTGTACCCCAGTGCACCGCAGGCATTTTCGCCGGTAACACCGTTGGCGTTGCCGTATTCGTCAGCGGCAGAAACGCCGATGAAAGCGACATCCACCGTCAGTTCCCCCGCTTCTATCGCGCGGGGGCGTCCGCCGTGCGGGCGCAGAATAACCGGCTTTTCCATCGCGCCCGCGATGACCGCGTCGCCAAGCTCGCCGCGAATGCCGCTGGCCTCGACACGGTCGATAACACCGCGCTCGATAAAATGTACCACCGAGGGATTGCGCAGGTTAACAACGGCGCTCGGCGCAAAGCGCAGACCGTGTATGCCCATCGCTTCAACGGTGCCGAGCACCTGACCGATAATCTTATCCCCCTCGCGGAAATGGTGGTGAAAGGTAATGGTCATACCGTCTTTAAGGCCGCTCTCTTCAATGGCCGCCCTCAGGCTGGCGCGCACCTTGCTGCCGCTCATCAGCCCGGCTTTTCCGGTTGCGGGGTTGCGAACCGCAAACGGGGCGGTATAGGGCTGCAAAATACGTCCGCCGCATTCCTCAGGAAGATAAATATCCAGATTATTCAACGTCAGCTTCCTCCCCTTCGTCCCATTTTCCGGTGGCGCGCGCAATGGCCATCGTCCGGCGGGCACGCGCTACCACAGGAGCGTCAACCATTTTGCCATCGAGTGCAATAACGCCGGAATTGCGCGCATTCGCCGCGCGGATGGCCTCAAAGACGCGGATGGCATGACGAATCTCTTTATCGGTGGGCGTGAATACATCGTTAATGCACGCGACTTGACGCGGATGAATCGCGATCTTACCGTCGTAGCCGATATTTTTAATCGCGAGGGTGTCCTCAATCAGGCCTTCCTCATCGTTGATGTCGGAGTAGACCGTATCAATTGCCTGAATATCGGCGGCTCTTGCGGCGAGCGCGATCGCATTTCGAGCAAAATACAGCTCGGCGCCCTTTGCGGTTCGGGTGGTTTTCATGCTGGCGGTAAAATCCTCCCCGCCCAACGACAAAGCGACAAGGCGCTTGCTCGAGAGGGCGGTTTCGCGGGCGTTGAGCAGGCCGAACGCCGTCTCGATGATGGCCATAATGCCGGTGCTGCCCTCCTCAATGCCTGACTCCCTTTCAATACGGGAAATTTCCTCGCAGGTCTTGCGCACCGTCTCGGGCGATTCGCATTTGGGCAGCCGGATTAAATCCGGCTTTGCCCTGACAATCGCCTCTAAGTCCTGAAGCCCGAACGGCGTATCCAGCCCGTTGATACGCACCACCAGCTCGCTGTCTGAAATGCGGGGGCGGTGCAGTGCGTTAAACACCAGAAAGCGCGCCGCGTCCTTTTCAGCCACCGAGACCGAATCCTCCAAATCGTAAACAAGGCAGTCGGCGCGATAAAGCGGCGCCTGCGCCATGTTGGCGGGACTAGAGGCGCTGGCGTACAGAACGCTTCTCCTCAAGCGGTCGCGGTTCATTGCGCATCCCTCCTGCTCCAGTCAAAGGTAGCCTCGTCTGAGGCCCTAAGCAGCGCCGTCTGCACGCGCGAGAGAATGACATGGTCCAGCGCCCCGCGGTCAACAAGGCGAATTATCGCGCCGGAAACCTGCATAAGCGCCACGGCGTGGTGCGCGGTTTCCAGAATCGATTTGCCAAACTGCGCCATGAGCACGCTCTCCAGCTCCAGCGTAACGCCGTCCCCGGCGGGTTCTACCGTTACCAGCACATCGCCCGACTCTAATCCGCCGGCCTGTGCGACACGAACTATTTTCATTGATCTTGCTCCCTCCAACTAGGCTGGCTTTGCAGTCTTTTTCTTGCCGAAAACATACTTTTTGCCCATGCTGTAAAGGAACACGCCGACAATAGCAAGGAAAATAACCAGGCTGACGGGGCGGGTGACAAAAATGGAATAGCTTCCGCGAGAGAGCATGAGCGACTGACGGAAGTAGTTTTCGGTCAGCGGCGCCAGCACCACCGACAGAATCAGCGGACCGGCAGGGTAGTTGAGCTTCTTGACGCAGTAGCCGAATACGCCAAAGATGACAATAAGCCAAACGCCAAAGAAATTATAGTTGAGCGCATAAGCGCCGACGCAGCAAAACACCAGCACCAGTGGAGAAAGGTTCTTCTCTACAATGCGAATCATATTGACAAACAGCGGAATCATCAAAACGTTAGAAAACAGCAGGAACAGGTTAGACAGGCAGAGCGCCGCAATCATCGCCCAGACAATACCGGCAGATTTAACCATCAGCAGCGGGCCGGGCTGCATGCCGAACATGATCAGCACGCCGAGGAAAATGGCGGTACCGCCCGAACCGGGAATGCCCAGCGTGATAAGGGGCACCAGCGCGCCGGGAACCGAGGCGTTGTTTGCCGCTTCGGGCGCTGCAAGTCCTTCCTCGGCGCCCTTGCCAAACCGCTCCGGCGTTTTAGAAACCTTTTTCTCGGTCGCGTAGGCTAAAAAGGTGGCGATGGTACCGCCTGCGCCGGGCAGAATACCGACAATGGTGCCGATAACCGAACCGCGCAGCATGGCGGGCATCGTTTTCTTGAGCACATCCAGCCCCGGGATATATTCGCTCATTTTAAAGCTCGGCTTGCCCAAGTTCAGGCGGGTCTCGTTCTCAACGTTAAAGAACACCTCACCAAGACCGTACATGCCGATAATGACAAAAACAAAGTCGATGCCCTCTAAAAGCTCGGGCACGTAGTCCCAGCGGACATAGCCTGAAATGTAGTCGGCGCCGACCATGCCGATGACAAAGCCGACGGCAGTCATCATAATCGCTTTAAGAATGGACTTGCCCGCCAGCAGCGCAATGGTTGCAAGACCAAGCAGCATCAGCATGAAATATTCCGGCGCACCAAAGTTGATGACCAAATCGCTGATAACCGGCGCTAAAAAGATGAGCACCACCAGGCCGAAGCTGCCGCCGATAAAGCTTGCAATGGCCGAAAGCCCCATCGCCATGCCGCCCTTGCCCTGCTGCATCAGCGGGGAGCCGTCCTCAGCGGTCATGATGGCGGGGGCGTCGCCGGGGGTATTAATCAGAATGGCGGTAATGCGCCCGCCGTACATGGTACCCATGTAAACGCCGACAAGCAGCGCCAGCGCCTGATTGGCCGGCAGCGTAAAGGTCAGCGGAATCATCAGTGCAATACCGGCGGAAGGCCCCAAACCGGGCAATGTGCCGACAACGGTGCCTACAATCGAGCCCAGCGCTATAATCATCAGGTTAGATACCGTCAGCATTGAAAGTGTGCCCTGCCACAGGGCGGATAAAGTTTCTAACATGGTTGTGACCCTCCTTTACAAAAAATTCAGAATGGTGATGGGAATATCCAGCCAAAGATCAAAGATAGCCCACACCACCAGCGTTGTCGTCAAAGAAACTTTCAAACCGTCGAACAGCGAATTTTTTTCGACCCAGTAGACAATAAAAAAGGTGAACAGCGCTACCGAAGCGATAATTCCTAAATGCTCCATTAAAAGAATCATGACAATCAGCGCTGCAAAATAGAGTCCTAAGCGGATGAGCTGGCGTTTGTTCAGCAAGACCTCCGGCGAGGACTTATCAAAAAAGAATAAAATAATGCAGCACAGGATGACGACGCAGAGCATAAAGATTGGCAGAAAACCCGGACCGATGGTGTATTGGGTTTTGAGCGGCCAATTAAGGGCGGAAGACAGCATAACGCCGCAGATTAGCGCCATAACCAGCAGAAACAGCCGGTTACTGGAGAGTTTCATAGCATTTCCTCCTGTTTAGTTGTAAAGATGACCGGTATAAAGGCATTTTAAATGAGTGAAGGAGCGCGACACCTTCCGCTCCTTCACTCAGAGGCTGTGAGGCATGTTAAAAGTGTCTGAAGCTATCTAAGTCCGCTTTAAATCAGTCCCATTTCCTTCATAGAGGTTTCGTACTCGGTGTTCAGCACGTCGAGATAGGCGGCAAAATCGTCGCCCAGCAGCAAATTCTTCTGTACGCCATTGGCCCGGAGATATTGCTCGTTCCAGTCGCTGGTCTCGCTGAGCTGGGTGAAAAGGTCCATGTAATACTGCTTGGCCTCCTCCGAGATACCCTTAGGGGCGGCAATACCGCGGAACACGCCGAGGTTGATGTCGTAGTTCTGCTCGATAAGGGTGGGAACGTCGGGCAGCATTTCGTTGCGCTCAGCCGTCGCCAGGCCGATGCCGATAAAGTCGCCGGTTTCAAGATATTCGCCGCAGCTGTTAACGTTGGTGCAGATAAAGTCGACCTGCTTACCGAGCAGCGCGGTAACCAGCTCACCGTCGCCCTGATAGGGAATGTAGTTGATGTCCTGCTTAGAAGCGTCGACCAGCTTGTTACAGATGATGTTATCAATAGAGCCGGTGCCGGTGCCGCCCGCCGTGCGGGGCGCCGAAAGCAGCTGCTCCATGCTGGTGATGCCGGAATCCTTATGTACAACGATGATAGAGGGGTCTATTCCCAGGCAGGCGATGGGCGTAAAGTCCTTATAGGTGACGCCGGTACTGGTTGAGAGCGGGGTAGTCAAAAAGGACGAGGTGACGCACATCAGATAATAGTCGCTGCCCGCGTGGGTGTTGACATAGCCCATGCCTACAGCGCCCGATCCGCCCTCTTTATTAACGACGTTCATGACGGCGCCATTGGCGAGCTTATCATTGTTGATAATCTTCAGCGCCGTGCGCAGCATAATATCGTGTCCGCCGCCCGGACCGTAGCAGGCAACCAGCTCAACGGGGCGCTGTGGGAAGGCCGCAGCCGCGCTCGAACCTGCCGGGGCCGAGCCGCCCCCGGCAGAGCTTGCCTGTCCGGCGCTTTGGCTGCCGCAGGCGGCAAGACCCATCACCATTGCCGCGGTTAAAGCGTATGCTATCAGTTTCTTCATTATCTTTTCCTCCTCAATATTTATCTATTTCAAAGCATGTTGCTAAGAAATCTTAAATGGTCGGATGAAAGGCGTACATGCCTTGGGCGTAAAGATACATTCGGCGTGTTTTGCGCCGGGGCAGGTGTTCAGGATATGGCGTTGAAACATTTGGCGGTTTATGCCCCGCCTGTTTACCGGCACGGGAGGGATTAAAAACCGTTGGATAAAGAATATCATTTCGATTAATATTTTATCAAAATAATATATGAAATGTAAATAATATTTCAAAAACTTGCAAAAATACAGCGTTGTAGCTAGTTTTTTGATTCTAAAAGCTACTTTTTGCGTTCTTTACTTGTCTGGCACCAAAAAATATGATAAAATTTATTACAAATCGTTTCAGGCACCAGGAGGAAGGCTATGTATACTGATATTATGATGAAGCTGGCGCAGCAGCTGCCGGATGTGACCAAGTCTCAAAAGAGGGTCATCAACTTTATTCTCGAAAATCCCGTCAGGGCGGCTATGGCGACCATCAATCAGCTGTCCGCCGAATCAGGGGTCAGCACCGCTACCATTGTGCGCACCACCACCGCCTTGGGGTATAACAGCTACTCGGACTTTCAGCGCAAGCTACAGTCGCATTTAATGCTTTACGCTGTGCCCACCCGCCGAATCGAAACGCTGTCTGAGGGCAAAAGCAACACGACCGAAACAGCGTATACCATCAACACCATTCTGCAGCAGCAGATTGATAATCTGGTTAAAACCAGCGCCCAACTCACCGAGCAGCAGGTGGAGGACAGCGTCGCAATTTTAAAAAAGGCGGCGCATATCTATATCATCGCCGAAAGGAACTGCCGTGTAACGGCCTATTATCTGTACCATAATCTTAACCGCATCACCGACCGCGTGGATATGCTGACCTACTACGACTTTAACCTCCCCGAGCATCTGCACCGCGTCAAGCCGGGGGATGCGGTCATTTCTATCTGTATGCCGCGCTATGCGGCGCGAATTGTCAACGCAACCCGCATTGCCAAAGAGCGGGGCGCCAGCGTCATCAGCATTACCGACGCCGTTACCTCGCCGCTGGCCGACTATTCCGACTGTCTGTTTTCGGTGCGGCAGCAGAGCTTTGGCTTGCATAACTCTCAGATCTCTTCGCTGCTTATCGCCGAAATACTGATTATCCGCACCTGCTGGGAGGATGTGGAGACCGCTAAAAACAATCTCTCAGAGGTTGAAAGAATTTTTCAGTCGCTGCGCTTAAAGCCAGCGCATGCGCTGGTTTCCCGATAGAAAGACCCTGTTTTGCCGGGATTTTTATACCGCCGGGTTGGGGGGCGCTCATTGGTTGGCCGAATTTGGCGGTGCGCCCAACCGGGCAATTTGGCCGTAAGCTTAAAAACTTGCTGTCGGTCACATAGACCGGCTACACGCTAAAAGCGGGATCCCGAAGGATCCCGCTTTTAGCGTGTGTTGTGTAAAGTATACATGAAGAGACGGGCGGCATTACGCCGCAATGGCGACACCAGTGATCTCCAAGGGATAATAAGAATATAGTAAAAACACATGAAAACAGGAACAGAATTGACGCATATATTTTGTATTCGGCAAGGCGGGGGACGCGGGTGGGCTGGCGCGTACCGAAGGACGGTAACGCGGCCAAACGCAGAACAGACCGCCAAGACTGTTCTTATCTTTAAGCTGATTTGACTATATATGTGTGGTGCCGCGGTTTGCTCATTCTAAGGATGTCCGCTCAATTGGCTCCGCTTACAATGCAGCATTCCGCCTTGCCTATACCCGATATACAGCGTCAATTACGCCTGAGACTGTGCGTGATAAACCAGTTCGGATAACTTGGCTACTGCTTCGATACCGGCGGCATCGCTCGATAGTTTTTCACTAAAGGCCGCAATAATATATCTTCTGCCATCAGGCAGGGTAAAAATTCCGACATCGTGTTGAATGTTGGTCAGGTCACCGGTCTTATTTGCGACTAGAACGGTATTCGGCTTGAGGTTGCGGCGGTCTTCCTCGCCAACCCAGCTGGGGACAGCAGGAAGCAGGGCAGGCAGCTTGTTGCGGCACTGCTGCTTTTCCATAATGGAAATAATCGTCCGGCTGATTTCAGGGCTGACAAACGCGCCCTTTGCAATGCGGGTAAGCAGGCTCCCGGTGTCC
>JAEWMM010000030.1 GCA_023457175.1 Bacillota bacterium
GTGGTGCTGTTGCGGTAGGTCGCCGAAATAATCGGCCCCTCGGGCAGCAGCTTATCCAGAATCTTGCCCACCGACTCGATGGTGCCGCCGGGATTTGAGCGCACATCGAACACCAGCGCCTGCGCGCCGTTGTCCATAAGCTGGCTCATTACCTTAAAGAACTGGTCGGGGGTATTGTCGTTAAACTGTATGATGCGGATATAGCCGATAGTGCCGATCATGCGGCCCTCGGCCGTGGGCACCTCGACCTTGCGGCGGGTGATGGTATAGCTCTTTTCAAGGCTGCCGCGGCGCACGAGCACCGTCACCGTCGTACCCGGCTCACCCCTGAGCGCATCGACGACCGCCTCGTAGCTTTCAGCCGTGACCGGCAATTCATCCACCTTGATAATCAGGTCGCCTCTGGCCAGCTCGGACACCGCCGCCGGCGAATCGGCATAGACCTTATCGATCAAAATATAGCCGCCGGGGTCGGGCGAGCAGACAATGCCGATATCCACCATTCTGCCGTCATAGTCGCTCTGCGTCTCGGCGTACTGCTCGGCGGTCAGATAGATGCCATACTTATCCTCTATGCCCGCGATGTAGCCGCGCACCAGATTCTCGCCCAGCGTTTGTTCATCGATGGGATTAAAATATTTCTGCCGGATGAGCCGGTCAACCTCGGCCAGCTTCGCGTACATTGTCTCGCGTTCCTTAATGTTAAACACACGGCTGTCAAAGGTTTTTTGGGCATAGATCATCGTCATGATAAACGTGACGGTCGAGAACATAATGGCCAGCGTCACCGCGCCGCCCAACGTTATTTTTCTGTTCATGGGGCTCTCCTTCTCAGGTGGATTGCGCTTAATCTCCTACTAAAATAACGGAAGACAGCGCTAAGAGGCAGGGCTATTTCAGATAAGGCCAGGGGTTTGTGTACTTGCCGCTGACGCGCACCTCAAAATGCAGGTGCGGCCCTGTTGACCAGCCTGTCGAGCCGACATAGGCCACGGTCTGCCCGCGGGTCACCTTATCGCCAACCTTAACTTTGAGGCCGCTCGTATGGCCATAAAGCGTCGAGATACCACCGCCGTGGTCGATAATCAGATAAATGCCGTAGCCACGCCCCGCAACATAGGTCGTTTGGGTAAATACCACCTTGCCGTCCGAAGCCGCCAAAATCGGCTTGCCGTAAATACCCTGGCCCGCCGAATTGGTACGCGCAATGTCGATACCGGTATGGAAATCGGTACCGCCAAAGCGCCAGCCATAGTCCGAGGTGACGGTTTTATAACCCGCAACAGGCCACAGCATAATGCCGCCGTCATAGGTGCCTGTGGAATCGATCTTAGCGTAGATGGCGTCGACCTCGGCCTGAACTTCCTTCATCTGCTGGGTCAACTGCGCCTGATTGGCCTTATAGTCCTTTTCAAGCGCCTCTATATCCTGTATCTGATCCTGCGTCTGCAAAAGCTGCTGCGCCAGCTGGGTTTGTTTTTGAGCCTGCTGCCCCTTTGAGGCCTCGAGCTCCGCCTTGTCGGCCTCAATAAGCGTTTTGACTTCCTGAATCTGAGCAAGCTCTTCCCGCATCTCTTCAATCAGCTCACGGTCGTGCTGCGCCACCCGGGCTGTCACCTGCGAACGGGATAAGAATTCGGTAAAATCCTCCGCGCCCAAGACAAGCCCAAGCACGCTGGCGTTGCCGGTCTTATACATGACCCGCAGCCGCTTTTTAAGCAGCTCAAAGTTGTCTTCTATGCGCAGCTGCTGCGTCTTGAGCTCCTCTTCCTTTTTACCGATGCCCTGCTCAAGCAGCGCAATTTTATCGCTTAACACCGTAATCTGCTGACGAACGCCATAAATCTGGTTATCAAGCTGTTTTTTTTGCGCAAGATGCTTGTCCTTTTCTGTTTTGGCTTTATTAATTTCGGCCTGAAGCGCCTTCTGTTGCTTTTCGAGCTCGTCATATTTTGAAGAAAGCGCATTCAACTGGTCCTTATAACCGTCGGTGTCGGCGCCTGAGATAACCGGCGATACCGACACGAGCATAAGCAGAACGACAAGACACGCCGCCGTCCGTCTTATTACTTTCACAATACCACCTCCCCACAAACAATGCATGACCGGAATGTAAAAAAACTGTGAGTATACACGGCAAATACCTTCAGTATTTTCGTCTGAAATTTTACACTTTTATGTATCTGCCCACAAAGAAAACACTGCCCAGAGCGCCGATGCCTATGCCGGCCGCCAAAAAATAAAGGTAAAGCCGCAGCGCAACCGTTTTAAAGGTAACAAGCTGGCCTACGATAAGCGACGCCCAATAAAAGGCGCTTTGACTGACCCAGTGCCCAAAGGCGGTATAGCCGCCCCACAGCATAAAGAAAGCGACCGTCGCCGAGATAAAGCCCAGCAGTATGCCCTCGGACAAAAAGGGCAGCCTGATAAAGGCGTCGGTAGCGCCCACATACTTCATGATGCTGATTTCTTTTCTGCGGTTAAATACCGTCAGCTTGATGGTATTCGAAACAATGCTCAGCGACACCGCCGCCAACAGCGCAATAACCGCCAGTCCGCCGATCGATACCGCCTGTTTAATCCCCGTAACGGCCTGCGCCACCTCGTTGGAGGCGCTGATGGTATCGATGCCGTCTATGTAACCGACCAGCTCTATCGTCTCTTCCATTTTGGAAAGATCCTTGACGACAAGCCGGTAAGCGTTTTGCAGCGGATTATCTTCAACGAGCCATTCAAGCAGCGTGCCGTCGTCGCCAAGCTCCTGCATCCAGGTTTTCAGGCCGTCCTCGCGGCTGATAAAGGTTGCCGACGCCACATTGCTGATGCTGCGCAGCTCGGCGTCGATGTCGGTCAGCTCGTCGCCCTGAACGTCGTCGGACAAGAACACCATAATCTCGTTTTGAGATTCAAAATAGCCCACCATATTATTCACATTTATTGTAAAGAGCATCGAAATTCCCACCAAAAGCAAGCAGGCCACCAGCACGCCGATGGCCGCAATCGAAATTGCCCTGTTCTGATAGATATTACGAAAGCCCTCTTTTATAAGATAACGAAAACTACTGCCGCGCACGTTTGCCTCCCAGATGACCGTCGGCAACAAGGTGCCCACCATTGATGACCATGGTGCGATGACGGAATTTGTTGACTAAGTTGTGTTGGTGTGTCACCATCATCACTGTCGTGCCGCACTTATTAATTTCACTGAGCAGCTCTACAATTTCAAAAGACATGGCGGGGTCGATATTTCCGGTCGGCTCGTCGGCAATAATCAGCGAGGGGTTATTAACCAGCGCGCGCGCCAAAGCGACGCGCTGCTGCTCGCCGCCCGAAAGCTGCTCAGGGTACCGCTTTGCCTTGTGCAGCAGCCCGACCAAATCAAGAACATAGGGCACCCGGCGCTTAATGTCGCGGGTGGCCACATTGGTGACCCGCAGCGCGAACGCCACATTGTCGTAGACGTTCATCTGCGGAATAAGCCTAAAGTCCTGAAACACGACCCCGATGCCCCTGCGGTAATAGGGCAGCTCGCTGCGCCGCAGCTTGCCCACGTCGCAGCCATCCACATAGACCTTGCCGGCGGTGGCGGCCTCTTCGCGGGTAATGAGCTTGAGCATTGTACTCTTGCCCGAGCCTGAGGCCCCCACCACAAACAGAAATTCGCCCTTTTCAACCGAAAAGGACACATCGTCTAACGCCAGCTGCGGCCCGCCGTAGCTTTTGCTTACATTTTGAAATTCAATCATGATAACACATCAATACTTCACCGGATTCGCGGTCAGGTACTTTTTAACCATCAGTGCCACCTTAAAGACGATCGCGTGATCAAACTCGCGCAGATCAAGCCCTGTGAGTTTTTTGATCTTCTCCAGGCGGTACACCAGCGTGTTGCGGTGAACAAACAGCTTTCTTGAAGTTTCGGAAACATTCAGGTTGTTCTCAAAGAATTTCTGGATGGTGAACAGCGTCTCTTTATCAAGGCTGTCGATCGAGCCCTTGATAAACACCTCGCGCAAAAACATCTCGCACAGCGTGGTGGGCAGCTGATAAATCAAGCGGGCAATGCCGAGATTGTCGTACCGCACAATGGTTTTCTCGGTGTCGAACACCTTGCCGACCTCAAGCGAAACCTGCGCCTCTTTAAAGGAGCGGGCCAAGTCTTTGACGCCCACCACAACGGTGCCGATACCAACGACGATACGGGTATAGAA
>JAEWMM010000031.1 GCA_023457175.1 Bacillota bacterium
GCGTAAACGGGCGCGGACTGCTGGGCAAGCTTTACTGCATCTGAAACGGCCAGCGGAGAAAGTGCAAAAAAAGCGATCAGGCAGACAGCCAACACAGCGGCGGAAATGACGGCGATTTTTTTAAGCATGCTCGATTCCTCCCACCTGATTAGGCGTATTCGGGGGCGCATCCGCAGGGGACGCGCCTGTCCTTGCGGCAAAACAGGTTCTTAACCGGCGGCTAAGCCGTAAAACGAGTCGACAGCCCCAGCTGAAGGCGATCATCAGCAGCGACAGGCCGAGCACGCCGCCGGCTATAAGCCCAACCGACAAAACCAGCAGCAGCAAGACCAACGTAAAGGGCAGCACAGTCATAAAGAGACTCGTAGTAACAACTGCGGCAACGCCGCACAGCACAACGGCAACGCACAGCAGCGCTAACCCGGCCAACCCGCCAAAGAAAGCCAACAGCGCGCCCAGCAGCGCTGCGCAGGCCCCCACCCATAGAGGGGCGCACAGCAGCACCAGCAGCACCAGCGTTATTTTGCCGCCGGAGGTCTTAATATAATTACCGAGAGCTCCAACAGCGCTTTTTGCAACGCCGGCCGCGCCTTTTGCGGCACCGGCCACGCGGTCAAAAATAAGAGTGACCGGTTTTTGGGCCTGGTCCCTGTGCGATTCGGAGATAATCTGCTGTGCGACCTCCTTGGGGTCGCCAAGCTTTGCGATAATCTCCCATTCGCTTTTGCCCTGATTTTCGCCCTCGTTAAAATACTCGCCGTAGTCGCGCAGGATATCGTTTATTTCACTGCGTGAGAGCGAAAGTCTTAGGTGACTCTCCAATGTTTTTAAGTATTCATATCGGCTCATCGACCTTTGTCCCCCCTAAAATTTTCTCTACAATGTCGGTCATTTTGCGCCATTCGCCCATAGAGCGTGCGAGATATTCCTTGCCGACCGGTGTGATGCGGTAATATTTCCGCGCCGGGCCGCCCCGGCTTTCGACCAGATAGGTCGAAAAATAAGATTCCATTGTCAGGCGGCGGAGTATGGGGTATACCGTGCCTTCGTTAATATCGATGTGGCGTGCAATCGACTGTACAATCTCATAGCCATACATGTCCTGTTGGTCTATCAATGCAAGGATGCACATTTCAATGACGCCTTTACGCAACTGAGTATTCATGGCTCACCTCCTGATTGCTACAGGGCAATTATAACACAGTACTATGCAATGCACAATACTATTTTTAACAAATTACCCTAATATTTATTGAACAATAAGTATAATTTATATGTTAAAATACTTTTGGCGAATTAAATTTTGCAAAAGAGAAAAGAAAAGAACCACATGATTGTATAAAAATCAGATTATGTACTATACGTATATAATAAAGGATACAAAAAAGGCTGCGATAAAACGCAGCCTTTAAAATTATTATCCGGCGTCGGAGGGCATGACCGCCTTTATTTTTTCAATGCGGCGCTCGTCCGAGTGCAGAATCGAAAAGGTGACGCCACCAAAAACAACCTCCGGGGGCGCTACATCCTCGCGCGGAACGCCGCCCAGCAGCTCAATTAAAAAACCGCCAAGGGTGTCGGCTTCGGAGTCGTCCGGCACATGAAAACCCAAGAGCTGTTCAGCATCCGAAATGCCGATCGACCCATCGAAGATATAGGCCCCGTCGCCGGCATGTGTCACGAGCGCCTCTTCATTATCATACTCATCTAAAATATTGCCGACAATGCTTTCGAGCAGATCCTCCATGGTGACGACGCCATAGGTGCCGCCATACTCGTCAACAACAATGGCAATTTGCACCTTCTCGCGGTTAAACAATGCGAAAACATCGGCACAGCTGCTCGATTCAGGCACATAAATGGGCTTGCGCATCTCTTCGGAGAGATGAAACGCCTCGGGCCGATGGATGTATTTGATCAGGTCCTTAGCGTAAATAATGCCGCAGATCGAGTCAATATCGTCTTCATAAACCGGCAGACGAGAGTAGCCGCTTTCAATGGCGACCCGTGCGACCTCCTCAAGCGAGGCGCGCAGCTCCACGGCCGAGAGCTCGGTTCGGTGGGTCATAACATGTGAGACGTCGCGGTTGTCAAATTCGAAGATATTATTGATCATATTCTTCTCCGACTCTTCGATAGCGCCGCGTTCGTTGCCCTCGTCGACCAGCATGCGAATTTCTTCTTCGGTGACCGAATCGGGGTCGCTTTGGGGGTCGTTGCCCGACAGGCGCACCATCAGGTTTGAAAGCAGCTCTATAAAGCAGGTCAGCGGCGCAAATAGCAGCAGCGTCAGAGAAAGCAGACCGGAAAGAGGCAACGCCAAGGAAGGTAAAAAACCGGCGATGCGGCGCGGCGCATTGAATGCTATTGCAAAAAACAGCAGGGCATACAGCACGGCGGAAAGCCAGAAAATTGCGACAATGGCGTTGAGGCCAAGCCTGTATACCGCGGTAAAATAGTCAACTGTCCATAGGCATGCGACCATAACCGCTGCGGCGAGACACAAAAACGAGACAAATTGAACCGAGAGACGAAACGACCGGTGCTTATGGAGCAGCGCGTCAAGACGCAAAGCTCTTTTATCGCCGCCGCCCACAAGCTGTTTAAGCTTGGTGTCGTTGAGGTAGACTGCGCCGGCCTCGGCCAGATTTAAGAGAAGGCTTAAAATTAGCGGCAGCGCGACACAGAAGAGGACGGCTGCCTGACTAGTTTTGGGAATCATGTTATTACTCCTTGCTGCATGATGTCAAGTCAACAATTGATGCATATAAAAAATACAAAAAGAAAAAAGTACAACACCACTATACATTTTATAGGGCCGACTGTCAAATGTACAAAAAAATGGAAAACGCCGGACAGAGACAAAACAAAAATATTTGTCCCGCCTACGTGGAATCAATTATACAAAATAGTCAAAGAATAGACCGGGGAAGGGCATTCATTTCAACGCTTTTAAACAACTTCCGTCACTTTGCAAAAAAGCGGTGCAATCACGCAAAGGCTCTTTACAATGCGAAAAAATCATGTTAGGATGAAACAGGAAAGAGTATGCGGAAATGAATTTTTCGTTGTTTTCGCTTTCAATTCAAAGGAGGAATTAAAATACTATGGCAAGACAAATGAAAACCATGGACGGCAATACCGCTGCCGCGCATGTATCCTATGCCTTTACCGAAGTAGCGGCGATCTTCCCGATCACCCCTTCTTCCGTTATGGCAGAGGTAACCGATGTGTGGAGCGCCAACGGCCGCACCAACGTGTTCGGGGAGAGAGTAACGGTCGCGGAGATGCAATCTGAGGGCGGCGCCGCCGGCGCTGTGCACGGTTCGCTGGCCGCGGGCGCCTTGACCACCACCTATACGG
>JAEWMM010000032.1 GCA_023457175.1 Bacillota bacterium
GGTTCATGATGCCGTCAATTTCCTTTTGGGGGCGGTTCCAGTTCTCGGTCGAAAACACATAAAGCGTCAGGTAGCGCACCCCCAGCGCCTGACAGTGCCGGATGACCGGCCGCAGCGCACGGGTACCCTGACGATGTCCCATGCTGCGCGCAAGGCCGCGCTTTTTTGCCCAGCGGCCGTTGCCATCCAGAATAATGGCAATGTGGGCCAAAGCGCCCGCAGCCGTGGTTTGAGCGTAATCCATATGATCCTCCAGCCGATCAGGGAGAGAAATCAGAAGCTGTATTCATCGTGAAGAAGGCTGAATTGGCGCACTTCTTACACCAAGCCGCACCAAAAGCGCCGGAATACCTGATGTATTCCAAACACTTTTTTGATACGGATGGCAAAAAGCAGCCAAAACAGCCGTTTTGGGCGATGAATGCGGGTTTCTCAGACCTCCATGATCTCCTTTTCCTTGGCAGCAGAAATCTGGTCGATTTCTTTGCAGTATTTATCGGTGACATCCTGAATCTGCTTCTCTATGTCCTTGAGGGTATCCTCGGGCATGTCCTTTTTCTGCGCCTTGAGCTTCTCGTTGGCGTCACGGCGGATTGAGCGAATCGCCACCTTTGACTCCTCGCCCATCTTGGAAATCTGCTTGCAGAGCTCTTTTCTGCGCTCCTCGGTCAGGGGCGGAAACATCAGGCGGATGACCGAACCGTCATTCTGCGGATTAATACCGATATCGGAAGCCATGATGGCTTTTTCAATCGCCTTTAAGACGCTGCGGTCCCACGGGGTGATGGTGAGGGTGCGCGCCTCGGTCACCGCTACCGAACCGACCTGATTGATCGGGGTGGGCACATCGTAATACATCACCGTCACCTTGTCCAGCAGGGCGGGGTTGGCGCGTCCGGCACGAATCGCGGCATAGTCCTGGCGAAGCACCGAAATGGTTTTGGTCATTTTAGTTTCAAAGCCTTTTACAAAGTCGTTCATCTAAGCTTCCTCCCTTAAAATAGTCCCTATTTCATCTCCCTGAATCGCTCTGACAATATTGTGCGGATCTTCTAGGGAAAAAATCAAAACAGGCATGCGGTTGTCGCGGCAAAGCGAGGCGGCGGTAGAATCGATAACCGCCAGCTCCTTATTGAGAATTTCGGAAAAGGATATCTGGTCATACCGCTTGGCGTCGGGGTTTTTCTTGGGGTCGTCGTTATAAACCCCGTCGACCATTTTAGCCATCAGAATAATATCGGCGTTAATTTCGGCCGAGCGCAGCGCGGCGGCCGTATCGGTGGAAAAGAAGGGGTTGCCGGTGCCGCAGCCGAAGATGACCACCCGGTCCTTCTCCATATGGCGAACCGCCTTGTTGCGGATATACGGTTCGGCAATCGACTGCATGGCGATGGCGGTCTGCACGCGGGTTTCAACCCCCAGCGACTCAAGCGCGTCGGCCAGCGAAAGCGAGTTCATTACCGTGGCCAGCATGCCGATGTGGTCGGCGCGTGTGCGCTCCATGCCGCCGCTGTCCCGTCCGCGCCAGAAATTGCCGCCGCCGACGACAATGGCAACCTGCGCGCCGATATCGACGCATTCCTTAATGCTCTTAGAGATAGACAGCACCGTTTTATAGTCCAGACCAAAATGCGCGCCGCCCGCCAACGCTTCTCCGCTTAGCTTGAGCAGCACTCTTTTGTATTTTAAACCCATCAAATCATTCCAATCTTTTTTTCTATTTCACCGCCGGCAAGGCTTGCGCGTCGGTATCATGATCCTTTAAAAAACGGCTGCCCTTCATTTTCGGCAAACCGTCCGGATATCATACCGGCAGGAAAAATATTTCTCATCTATTTTACCTTAAACCGCATGCGGTGTAAAGATTTAAGACGTAAATTATTCGTGTCCGACAATATTTGACCGTTAAACCGCAAACAGGTGGCTGCATATTGCCCGGCGGGCCGCCGTAAAGCGTAATAGAAAGCGCTTACAGAAAAACGGTGCATCCTTTGCAGGCTTTTTTCTCAATTAAAACGGATTCCGGATAAATTATCGGGGGCTGCCGCCAAACGCATATGCATGCATTCGGCAACAGCCCCCATGTTCACATTATTCGGCAAGCTTTGTGGCCAGCGGGCAAAGCTTTTCCCACGCAAAACGGATCAGCAGCGTCATAATCGGTACCATCGACAGCGACTTGATGATGCGCGGCACCAAAAGCGCCATATAAGCCTTGCCGGTGGTCATCTGAATCCAGACGGTGTTAAGCCCCAGATTCAGCACCAGCGCCACAATAAGCACTGCCGTCAGGATACGTCCCCATGACTTTGGACGCCGGTAGAGCAGCAGCCCGTAGGTCAGCCCTGTCAGCGCCGCCGTCAGCGTGTACCCCGGGAAATAGGCGCCCAACGGGAAAAGCACGGCGCCAATGATGTCGGCGATAGCCGCGCCCGAAGCCGCGTAAAGCGGCCCGTAGAGCATAGCCAGCATTGAAAGCGGTACAAACGAAAAACTGATCTTGACAATGGGCGTGCTGATGGACAGAAACCGGGAAAGTACAATTTCCAGTGCAATCAGCAATGCGATGTTTGCGATTTTTAAAGCGGATTTCGATCTCATAGATGTTTGCCTCCTCGTAACAGCCTGTTTGAAAAACGCTTTCAGACAGGCTCATGTGGGGCCACATGAAGAGAACTTCTTCAAATGGCAGCGGACGCGAAACAGTACCGCGGGCACTTTAAGCCCTTCGTTCGGCGGCAACTTCCCATCCGCCGACACTTGACGCACTGTTTCTACTCTGCATATTTCATACTGAATACCGGCTCAAAGCACATGCACCCAGCGGTCTGTTGTTCCTGCGGCGGCATGCCTCCCCACGCCGGCGGACAAACAGCCATGCTGTTTTTTTGTGTCTTTAATCGGTACCGCGTACTAGACAAAACGGCATGGCGTGCCGTTTTGTTTATGCCTTATAACGAAAATTACAGCAGTCCTGTCATGCCGATGTCCGGCCATCTTCGGTCAAGAGTCGGTCAGGCGACATTGCTGTATCTGTATTTTATCGCAGACGGCCCGCTAATACAATATATTTTGGAAATTGATACGGCTCTTCTGCTTTACAAAGCGCGCAAAACGCCTTTATTTTTAAAATAAGCTAATAAAAGATATCACGCGGACGCTAAAAGCCAGCCGCCGGTTTAAAATTGCGCCGCAATGGCATCTAAGACGAGCGGCGCCCTTTTGCCTAACATCCG
>JAEWMM010000033.1 GCA_023457175.1 Bacillota bacterium
CCGCCCAGCATTGAGCCGTGTTCATTCTGGTTGACCTCCAGCTCGCGCTGGAAGATATCGGCGCACATTTGAGTCCACCGCTCTGAGTGAAGGATGCCGCCGGAGAACCGGATATGACCCGGACACCCGTTAACCTCCGACAATATCCGATAGCAGTGGTAAAGGTTAAACAATACGCCCTCCTGCACCGCCAGATACAGATCGGAAAGTTTATGCTGGGGCTGAACCTGTAAAAAACCGCCCCTGCGCTCATCATTCCATCCGGGACACCGTTCACCGAATAAAAACGGCAGGAATATCGGACTTGTCTCAATATCCGAAACGTCCTGCTCCAGCTTTGCATAAGAAAGCTTGGAAAGGCCCACCCGTTCCTTAAACCAGTCCACGCAGTTACAGCAGCCGTTGGTCGCAGCGCCCGACAGCCAGCTTTTAGGCGACATATAGCACCATGTGCTGGGCTTGGCCGGAAGAACAGGCCGGTTGGTGGTCAACCGGATAGCGCCGCTGGTGCCAACCGAAAAGGTCATAACGCCATCCTGCACCGCGCCTGCGCCAATCTGGTTCAAGCCGCCGTCCGCATTGGTGGGGATGACCGGAATGCCCGGCTGTACGCCCAGCGCTCCGGCGGCCTGCTCGGTCAGCGGAAAGGTTTCGCTGTAGGACACCAACCGGCTTAATTGCTCTGGCCGGATTCCCAGCTCCTGCATCAAATCGGGATCGAACGATTTGCTCCATGTGTTAAGCAGCCCGGTTCCGGAAGCCAGACATGCCGTTATGACCCGCTGGCCGGTCATCCGGTAGTTGTTATAGGTCCCCTGCCCCATAATATAGTGCTGCTCAAGCTTATAGCCCTGCGCCTTGAGCATCATCAGCTTAAAAAACGGATAAATGGCATTGACCATGCAGCCCGTTTTTTGATAAAAAGCGTCGACACACGCCTGATTTTGTCTCAGCTCCTTGCAAATGGGAGCCGCCTCTGTATTCGACCACAGGTAAACGGGCGTCACCGGTTTCATATCCTGATCGCACAGCATCAGACTATGCCATGTGCCGCTCAGGGCGATCATATCCACCGGTCTCTTGTCCAGCAGCTCCCTGCCGACCGCTATCATGTCCTGATAGACATTTTCTGCATTATGGCGTGTGACGTCCTCATAGTTGTTTTTATAAGCTCTTACCCGGACTTCAAAGGTGTGGTCCTCGGTCCGGTACAGCATTGCTTTGGCGGAGGTCGTGCTCGCCTCTAACACCAATATATTCATATTTTTGCCCGCCTCCTGACATCGTATGCTTGAGAGCGCCGCCAAGAGGCACTCGCCCGGCGAATTTTGCTAAAAATCGGTGCAGTCGACAATGACCTTCACCGTACCCTGACTTTCATCCGCAATCATGTCGAAGACGCGCGCGGCATCCTTCATCGGCACAATATGCGTAACCACCCTCTCCAGCTGCTTCTCAATATCCTTGCTGTATTCTACCGCCTGACCAAACTCTTCCTTGGTATAGACGCGGGTGCCAATCATCCACTGCTCTTTAAAGTTAAGCTGCTGCAGGTTGACTTCATGCGGTTTTTTATGCACTGATACCATGCAGATGGCGCCGCCGACGCGGGTGATGTTTGTCATATCAATCGCCGCCTGCGCAGAGCCGCTGCACTCAAACAAAACGTCGCAGCCTTCTGCGTCGGTGGCAGCCTTGACAACCTGATTTAAGTCTTCCTTCGAGACATTAACCGGCGTCAGGCCCAGCTCGGCCGCGATAGCCAGCCGCTTTTCCGCAATGTCCGAGATAAAGACCTTGGCCGCGCCGATATTTTTGAGCACAATACCGGTCAGCATGCCGATGGGGCCGGCACCGACGACGACCGCCACATCCCGCGCCTTAAATTCGGCCTGATGCACCGCGCGCAAAATGACAGCCAGCGGCTCGATAACCACAGCCGCCCGGTCGCTGACACCGTCGGGCACCTTGAAGAGCACGTCCTCGTCCACATACAGGCTCTCGCATATACCGCCGTCGGTATCAATGCCGATCAGATTCAGCGTATTGCAGACATGGGAGCTGCCGGTACGGCAGGCGCGGCATGCCCCGCAGAACAGCAGCGGAAAAGCCACAACCCGGTCGCCTTTTTTAAACTTTTTACCGTCCTCGGTCACGGTGCCTAAAAACTCGTGCCCAAACACCAGAGGCGCTTTAGCCCGGGGATGGGTTCCCAGATAAATACCGATATCCGATCCGCAGACACCGCAATATTTGACATCTACCCTGACTGCGCCTTCCCTTGCCTGCGGCGTCGGAATATCCTGTAAAACCGCTTGTTTAGGCCCTGCATAAATCAATGCTTTCATTTTGTCCTTCCCCTCTCCAAATTCTAATCCGTAATTTGCCCGCCATGAAAAAGTCTCATATAGTCAAAACAACCCGGAAATCGGCGCAGGATTGGCGAGAATATTTTGTACACGCCAAGAACGACAACGCAGCGAGGCGTAAACAGACCGCTAAGCCAGTCCGGTTTTCAGTTGTTTGTTAACCTTAAAGGAGCAATGCAAACGGGTCATGGCCGCCCATTCGGCGCTACGAATTATAGAAATAACCGGCTTGATTAGGGCACAGCGCATCCGATTCAAAGCGGGTCATTATCTACCGACAAAGTCGTCTGGTCATATTTAAAGGTAAGCTCAGAATAATTGTTTCATTTTTCTAAAAGAAAATACTCCTATTGGCGGGACGTGAAAATAAACGCGCATTTATGCATTGCTTTAACACACTGAATTTTTGCATGTAAAACGCAAGGCTCCTCTGCGGAAAAATAGTTACCCGGCTCTAAGCCCGAACGCCTGAGGACCTTTAAGCTTCTGCTAAAGTCGGGCGAAACAAAAACCTTCCGTAGGAAGGTTTTGCGTGAGAAAGCATTTTATAAGCGCCTTCTGTTTATACCGGGTTAACTTGAAGTTTAAATTTTTTATGTAAGCTAAGGTATTTATTTAAAAATATTTTTTTAATAGCTAATTTAATTATTTAAACGTTATTTTGAATCTATTAAGCAGTTATTATTGTATAGTTTGTTTTTCTATTTGTCAATAGATTTTCAGATTACATGGCAATGCTATGCAATTCTATTCCCATCCCGTTTATAACCCTAAAAGCGCCCTTTTATATCCGTAAGGATAGAAATTTGTCTCCATTTCAACCAAACATTCAACACATGATTTAGATATGATTGACGTCTCTATGCTCAAAATTATTGACTTCCCCTCAATGCGTGATAAAATAGATGCGTAATAAAATTTATAGACAAACCTTTAACGCCTCCGGGGCCATTCGAGAATCATGGGTTTTTATAAAATATTTCCACCCGCCTCCGCCCTAATAATGAAAAATGGAAGTGAACGAATGTCTGGTAACACCCAAATCATCGCAAACAACACCTTGGTAGACCTCTCTTATCACAATATTAGAAAAGATATTACAGAAGAGTATTTACCGGCCGGTAAAAAAATCAGCCTCTGCGATTTGTGTGAACGCTACGGCGTTAGCACGACGCCCATTAAACAGGCGCTCAACCGGCTGATAACCGAGGGACTAGTAGAAAGCATCCCCAGAAAGGGGTGGCGGGTAAAGCCGTTCAGTTGGAGCGATATCGACGAACTGTTTGAGCTGCGTCTTATGATGGAGCTGAATTTTGCTGCCCAGGCAACCGCGGCCGTTAAGACCAGTTCGGCGCTTCAGGCCAAATTTGAACAGAACCTACAGGAAAATCTCGCGCTGGTTGAAAGCTACAATACAGCGGAAGAATTTTTTCGCACCTATGAGTTAGACCAGCAATTTCACGAGCTGTTTATTCTTTCAAGCGGCAACTGCTCTGCTCTGCGGATTTATAAAGGTCTGAATTCTCACTCTTATGCCGCTTATCTCTTTGGTAAGCAGCCCCGTCCCCAAACGGTCAACGGTATTTTAGAGCATCAGGCCGTCTATCAAGCAATGCGGGATGGCAACGTTGAGATGGTTCGCAGCCTGTTGGAGTCCCACATCGAAAATGCAAGAAAAAAGCTTCGGCTCTTTCTTAAATTACAGCAGAATATTCGGCTTTAGTTTGTCGTTTTGGGGTGCGAAATTGCCAGACCATAAGTTGATTGCTAAATTGTCCAGTCAAATGCGACAGTTTGTGTCAAAACAGGAAAGAAAACCGCCGTTTAAAGCGCCTTCTTGGGCTGTTGTTTAATAAGAATCGGCGCAGTCGCCAGACACTGAGAAGAAACGTTGGCCGAATGAATGCCTTTAGGGGAGAATGCCTTCAACAATCCATGCCGTAGTCACTGCGCCCTCTTTGGTGAGGGCAATGCGGACCAGTAAAATAAAAAGTCGACCCCAAATCTTCTGAATGGTTATAGCAGGCAACTTTACCACCGTGAGCTGTTTTGAGGTTTAAGCCGGTCATAACGCTTGGCGCACATTTAGCAGGACAATCAAAACCACCAGTTGAACTGGTGGTATGCACCAGCCCTAAAAGGGCATATTACCGGCTCGCCTCTTAAAAGGCCCTGAAAATTCCCCCAAGCGCAGCACATGCACTGCGACTGCTAAAGCAGTGAACTTCGTAAGCCTTTTGTTTGCAATGAGCCATTCTATTGTCATTCGCTCACTCAATGCTTAAAGCTAAAGCATACGGGGGTTCCCACCGGCAGAGCCCGGTGGTTTCCAGTACAAAAAAAGACCGCTTATACGCTGAAAACAAGCGTATGAGCGGTCTTTTTTCCCCGGTGGGAACGACATTATTTTACAGAGCACATGAGGCGCCGGCCAACAAGCACAACATGCGCGCGTCAGCTTACATATAGTCAAACAAGTCTTGGCGGTCTTCTGCGTCTGGCCGTGTTGTCCTTGGGCACGCGCCAAGCCCACCCGCCAAGCCCACCCGCGTTCTCCGCCTTGCCAAACACAAAATATACGCGCCAATCCTGTTCCTGTTCAAGCGGTTTGAACTATGACTATAAAAAATACCGCGGCGCTGAAATTGATACAGCGCAGGCGGTATTTATGCTTATGACAATTAAAAGAACATATAGAGCTGGCATTTTACCATGCCGTTATAGAGCTTTCGGCGACGGCTGGCCTGCCTGCCGAACAGATCTTCAAAATGCTCATGCGGGCTGATAATATAATAGCTTCTGCCCTCGCCCGGAACAAACACCCGTCCCATTGTGCGGTAAAGCGCCTCAGCCTGGTGCAGCTCAAGCATGCGCTGGCCATAGGGCGGGTTGGTCAAAAGGGTGAACGGCTGTTCGGGCGGGACAAACGATGCAATATCCGCAGCCTCGCAGCGCACCTTGACGCTCACACCGGCACGTTGGGCGTTGTCATGTGTCAGTTTAACGGCATGCGGATCGTTATCGTAGCCCACCGCCTGAAAAGCACCCCGGCGCTTAATATGCTCAAAGCTCTCCCGGCGCACCTGCTGCCACTCTTCCTTGGGTACAAGATCCCAGTGTTCGGCCGAAAAATGGCGTTTTAAGCCCGGCGCAATGCGCAGCGCCTTGGTCGCCGCCTCAATTAAAAGGGTACCGGAGCCGCAGAACGGGTCAATCACCAGCGTATCCTCGCGAATACGGGCAAGGTCGGCCATGCCGGAAGCCAGCGTCTCTTTAATCGGCGCGGCGTTTGCGGCAGGACGATAGCCCCGTTTGTGCAGCCCGTTGCCGGAGGTATCAATCATAATGGTAACGACGTCCCGCATAATAGAAAACTGAATCTGATGCACCGGCCCGGTCTCAGCCAGCCATTCTCTGCCGTAATGCTCGCCTAAGCGTTTGGCTGCCGCTTTTTTAATGATAGCCTGACAGTCCGGCACGCTTTTGAGCTTGGAATTAAGCGACCAGCCCTTGACCGGAAACGCGTCGGCACTGCCGATATAATTCTCAAAGGGCAGCGCATAAACGCCTTCAAAAAGCTCCTGAAAGCTCTCGGCGCGAAATCCGCCCACCACAATCAGCACCCGTTCGGCCGTGCGCAGTAAAATATTCGCGCGCGCAATCATTTGAGGGCTGCCCTTAAAACAAACCCGGCCGTCGGTCACTTCAATATCCTGACCGCCAATACGTTTGATCTCACCCGAAAGCACACTTTCTAATCCGAACAGACACGGACATGCGAGCGTCAAAAAAGCCATTTTCCCGTCCTTTCAAATGACGGCAGTGCCCCAAAAGCAGGGCACTGCCGCACTGGTTAAAATTTATACGACCTATAAACCATTTGCAGCATTACTGAATCGGCTCGATAAGTCCATAGCTGTTGTCGTGGCGGCTGTACACGACGTTGATTTTGCCGGTTTCTCCATTTTCAAAAACATAGAACTGATGCCCAAGCATATTC